>NZ_JBEXTZ010000074.1:0-21267 GCF_040614195.1 Amycolatopsis sp. NPDC006125 | reverse complement strand
TCCACGGCTGGGCCGGCAAGTTCCCGTGCGCGGGGCGGTGGGTTCCACGGCTGGGCCGGCAAGTTCCCGCGCGCGGGGCGGTGGGTTCCACGGCTGGGCCGGCAAGTTCCCGCGCGCGGGGCGGTGGGTTCCACGGCTGGGCTGGCAAGTTCCCGTGCGCGGGGCGGTGGGTTCCACGGCTGGGTCGGCGAGTCCGTGCGCAGGGCGGTGGGTGCCCTGGACACCTCGCCAAGCAGGAGCGCGGAACCCACCCGCGAGCGTGGGACCCGCAGGGCGAGCGTGGATTCAATGCTGCGGTCGGCGCGCGGCCCAACTGCGCGCGCCCGGCCGCACGTCGCTTCGCGAAGCGGGCGCCAACTCCGCGCCCTGCGGCGCCTGGCCTCGGGACGCCGGGGGGCTGGGCGCGGGCGGCGCCTGGCCTCGGGACGCCGTGGGCGCGGCGCGGGCGGCGCCTCGGCTCGGGCGAGTGGCGTCGCAACGCGCTCAGCGCGGCCGCACCGCCCCAACCGCCGTGCCCCCTCCCGGCACCGGCGGCGCCGCCCTGGGCCTCGCCAGCCACTGTCAGCGCGGCAGCACCGCACCCAGCTCCCGCGCCGCTGCGTGGAGGGCGGGCACGAAGGCCTCCAGCTCGGCCACCGACATCCGATACGCCGGCGCCGCGGTGGAGACTGCGGCGATCGCGTGCCCGTCGGGGCCCAGCACGGGCACCCCGACGGCCCTTATCCCCGGCTCGTGCTCCTCGTCGGCGATCGCGTAGCCCTGGGACCGCACCGCGGCGATCTCCTGCGCGAACTCCGCCCGTGAGGTGATCGTCCGCGGCGCCAAGCCCGCCAGCTCCAGCGACTCCACCAGCGCCTCCCGGTCCGGCGCGAACGCCACCAGGCACTTGCCCATCGCCGTGCAGTGCAGCGGCCCCCGCTGCCCCGGCTCGCCCCGGATCTGGATCTGCCGCGGCCCCTGCACGGAATGCACGTACACCTGCTCGCGCCCGTCCAGCACCGCCATCAGCGTCGGCTCGCCGGTCTGCTCCGTCAGCGCCCGCAGCACCGGCAACGCCACCCCGGCGAACCCCCGCGCGTGCGACACCCGCTGCCCCAGCTCGAACAGCCGCACGCCGAGCGCGTACCGCTTCGACGCCGGATCACTGCGCGCGAAACCCTGTTCCTGCAACGAACCCAGCAGCCGGTGCGTCGTGCTCACCGGGTAGCCCGCCCGGCGCGCGAGCTCGGACAGCCCGACCCCGTCGGGGTACTCGCCGAGCAGCGACAGCACCCGCAGGGCCTTGCCCACCATGTCAGCCACACACCACCCCTTGACGTCTCCCGGTGGAAGTTCCACACTCATCGAGCACCACAATACGGAATAGCTTTCCACATCATGGAAAGAACGGCAAGGAGGCCGCCTTGGAGAGCCCGCCAGTGACCGGCATGGCCACCCAACCGGGCAGGCAGCGCTGGCTGCGCCTGATCCCGATCGTCTTCGTCACGTACAGCCTCGCCTACCTGGACCGCTCGAACTTCTCGATCGCCGCGGCCGGTGGCATGTCCGAAGACCTGGGCATCACGAGTTCGACGTCCGGTCTCATCGCCGCCTCGTTCTTCGCCGGCTACTTCCTGCTGCAGGTCCCCGGCGTGCTCTACGCCGACCGCCGCAGCGTCCGCGACCTGATCTTCTGGTCGGTCCTGGCCTGGGGCACGCTCGCCACGCTCCAGGGCCTGCTCAGCTCGGTCCCGCTGCTGATCGTCGTCCGCTTCCTGCTCGGCGCCGTCGAGGCCGCGGTGCTGCCCGCGCTGGTCGTCCTGCTCGCGCGCTGGTTCACCAAGGCCGAACGCGGCCGCGCCAACGCCTTCCTCATCCTCGGCAACCCGGTCACCGTGATGTGGCTGTCCGCCGCCTCCGGCTACCTCATCGAGGCCACCAGCTGGCGCGGCATGTTCATCATCGAGGGCGTGCCCGCCCTGATCTGGGCGTTCTACTTCCGCGCGCAGGTCCGCGACCGGCCGGCCGACGCGCCGTGGCTCGCCCCGGCCGAACGCGAAGCCGTGGACACCGCGATCGCCGCCGAGCAGGCCGAGCTCGCGAGCACCGCCGACACAACCGGAGTGCACCCGCTCCGCGAAGCCCTGCGCACTCCGGCCGTGCTGGTCCTGTCCGCGCAGTACCTGCTGTGGAGCATCGGCGTGTACGGGTTCGTGTTCTGGCTGCCGTCGATCGTGAAGGCCGGGTCGTCCGCCGGGATCGGCGCCACGGGCCTCCTCTCCGCGGTCCCGTACGCCTTCGCCGTGGTCGCGATGCTGCTCAACTCGCGCCGCTCCGACCGCACCAGCCGGCGCATCCGCTACGTGTGGCCGTGGCTGCTCGGCGGCGCGGTCACGTTCTACGGTTCCTACCTGGCCGGCCACGACGCGTTCTGGCTGTCGTTCCCGCTGCTGGTCCTCGCCGGGATCGCGATGTACGCGCCCTACGGCCCGTTCTTCGCGATGATCCCGGAGCTGCTGCCGCGCCGCACCGCCGGTGTCGCCGTGGCGCTGGTCAACGCCGCCGGCGCGCTCGGTGGCTTTCTCGGCACGTACCTGGTGGGCTGGTTGCGCACCGCGACCGGCACCGACGCCGCCGCGTTCCTGATGCTGGCAGGCACGATGGCCGCGTCCGCGCTGGTCCTGCTCGCCGTCCGCACGCCGAAGAGGAAGGTCGCATGACACCCCGAGTTCTGCTGCCCTGGTCCGATCTCACCGTCCCGGACGGCCTGGAGACCGCCTGCTACGACGGCACCGGCACGCCACCCGGCCTGGACGGCGTCGAGTTCTACGTCCTGCCCTACGACAGCGGGCCCGAGCCGCCGAAGCTGATCGCGAAGATGCCGTCGCTGAAGGCCGTGCAGTCGCTGTCCGCGGGTGTCGACAGCCTCCTGCCGCTGATCCCGGACGGCGTCACCCTCGCCAACGGCCGCGGCCTGCACGACCTCAGCGTCGCCGAGCACACGCTCGCGCTGATCCTCTCCGCGCAGCGGAACCTGCCGCGCTGGTTCCGGCAGCAGAGCACCGGCTCGTGGGACCGCGAGCACACCCGGTCACTGGCGGACGAGCGCGTCCTGCTCGTCGGCTACGGCTCCATCGGCAAGGCGATCGAGCGGTACCTCGTGGCCGGGGAGGCCGAGATCGTGCGCGTGGCGAGCACCGCGCGGGAGGGTGTGCACGGCATCGACGAGCTGCCGGAACTCCTGCCGTCCGCGGACATCCTGGTGCTGATCCTGCCGGACACCCCCGCCACCCGCGGCCTGATCGGGGCGCCCGAGCTGGCGGCGCTGCCGGACGGCGCGCTGGTGGTCAACGTCGGCCGCGGCACCGCGATCGACACCGCGGCGCTGACGAAGGAGGTCGTGGCGGGCCGGCTGCGGGCCGCGCTGGACGTGGTCGATCCGGAGCCGCTGCCGTCGGACCACCCGCTGTGGCGAGCGCCGGGCGCGATCATCACCCCGCACGTGGCGGGCGGCTCCGACTCGTTCTACCCGCGGGCGAAGCGGCTGGTGGAGCAGCAGCTCCAGCGGTTCGCGCGGGGCGAACCACTGGTCAACGTGGTGCGGTGATCAGGACGCCTGCGCGTACTCCACCACGTAGTCGGCCGTGCAGACGCAGCCGCCGTCGACCTCGTCGCACCGGATCGTCAGGCTGTGCCGCACCAGGTCGGTGTCGGTGCAGTCCGGTTCGGTGCACTCCACCAGGGCGTCCACGTGCAGGACGAGGGTGCCGTGGCAGTGGTCGAGGTCCCGTGCGCAGCTGGGGCACTCCATGTCTGACACCTTCCGCCGGTTCGTGTTGCGGCACCTTGGTACCACCGCGCTTCACCGGAAGGTGGGAGGAGGTCCCGGCGTGTCGGCGTGACGTCAGGCGCTCTTCGGCGAGCGGCGGCTGCGTGCCGGGGTCGCGGCCGGTTTCTTCGCGGCCGTGCGCTTGGCCGGTTTGCGGGCCTTCTTCGCCTCGCTGACGCTGGCCTCCAGCGCCGCCATCAGGTCGACCACGTCGGTCTTGGGCGAGCGGCCCTTCGGCCGGGTGGTCTTCTTGCCCGCGATCTTCGCCTCGATCACCGATTCCAGCGCCTCCCGGTACTGGTCGGTGTACTTGTCCGGGTCGAAAACCGGCTCGGACAGCGACTCGATGAGCGAGCCGGCCATGCTCAGCTCCTGCGGCCGCACCTGGGGCAGCTCGTCGCGCAGGAACCCGAAGTCCGGGGTGCGCACCTCGTCCGGCCACAGCATCGTGGTCATGACCATCACGTCGGCGTGCACGCGCAGCAGCGCGAGGGTCTCGCGCTGGCGCAGCGCGACCTTGGCGATGGCGACGTTGCCGGACTTGTGCAGCGCGTCGCGCAGCAGCACGTACGGCTTGACCGCGGCCTTCTGCGGCTCCAGGTAGTAGTGGCGGTCGAAGTGCAGCGGGTCGATGGCCTCGAGCGGCACGAACTCCAGCACGTCGATCACGTTGGAGCTGGACAGCGGCAGCTCCTTGAGGTCCTCGTCGGTGATGACCACCATCTCGCCGTCGTCGGTCTCGTACCCCTTGGCGATGTCGGCGTAGGGCACCTCTTCGCCGTCGATGGTGCAGAAGCGCTTGTACTGGATGCGCCCGCCGTCGCTGACGTGCACCTGGCGCAGGGACACGTTCTTGTTCTCGGTGGCCGCGTAGAGGTTGATCGGGATCGTGACCAGCCCGAACGACACCGAGCCCTTCCACATCGATCGCATCGCCGGGCCCTCCGCTCCCTGCCGACATAACCGCAGGTCGGACGTTACGCGAGAACCGGGCGCGCCACCAGGCGGCCAACCGGCCGCACCGGGTGCTCAGCCGCTGGTGGCGCGGGTGATCCGGCCGGCGAGCGCACGCAGGTGCGCGGCCAGTTCCGGTGGTTCGTGGACCTCGAACTCGCAGCCGAGGGCCAGCAGCCGGAACGCCAGCCAGTCGAGGGTGTCGGCGTGGGTCTCCAACCGGCAGGCGGCCGGGCCCGTCGCCGTCAGCTCGCCTGCGTTCTCCACCCGCGGGCGCATCTCCGCCAGTGGCGCGTGCAGGGTCACCACCGCGCGGTGCGTCGGCACCGTGCGGTTGAGCTTGGCCGTGACGAAGGCCGCCGCGTCGTCGGCGGGCAGCTCGCGCGGGGTGGTGCGGGCGCCGGTGCCGTGGGGGCGGCGGACGCGGTCGACGCGGAACAGGCGCCAGTCGTCGCGGTCGACGTCCCACGCCACCAGGTACCAGCGGCGTCCCGCGGCGACCAGGCGGTGCGGTTCGGCCAGGCGGCGGGATTCGCGGCCCTCGGCGTCGCGGTAGCCGAACCGGACGCGCTCGTGGTTGGCGATCGCGGCGGCCAGCGCGGCGAGGTCCTCGGGGACGACCGGCGGGCCGGGATCGGGCATCGGCACGGTCGCCGCGCCGAGCGTGCGCACCCGGCGGCGCAGCCGCGAGGGCAGCACCTGCTCGAGTTTCGCCAGCGCCCTGGCCGAGGCCTCGTCGATTCCCGCCACCGCCTGGCGGGCGGCGGTGCGCAGGCCGACCGCGATCGCGACCGCCTCTTCGTCGTCGAGCAGCAGCGGTGGCATCGCCGCGCCGGCCACCAGCCGGTACCCGCCCTCGGCGCCCATCGTGGACTCCACCGGGTACCCGAGCCCGCGCAACCGGTCGATGTCCCTGCGGATCGTCCGGGTGCTGACCGCGAGCCGCGCGGCCAGCTCGGTACCCGGCCATTCGCGCGGTGTCTGCAGCAGGGACAGCAGCGTCAGCAGCCGCCCCGGGGTGTCCGTCATGGTTCCAGAATGCGACCGATCGGTGACGGAAACTGACCTAGTTCATCATTTCCTCAGCATCACGACCCCACCGATCACCGCCCGGGCGAACTACGCTGTTGCGGTGGCGGGCACACTTCCGAGCGAGCTCACCAGTTTCGTCGGCCGGCGGCAGGAGCTCGCGGACATCCGGCGGCTGTTGTCCGCCGCGCGCCTGGTGACGCTGACCGGACTCGGTGGGGTCGGCAAGACCAGGCTCGCGGTGCGGGCCGCGGTCGGGTTGAAACGCGCGTTCCCGGACGGGGTGCACTTCGCCGAACTCGCGGATCTGGACGACGCGGCGCTGCTGCCCCAGACCGTCGCCACCGCGCTCGGCCTGCGGGACGAGGCCGTCGAGCCCGCGGACCGGCTCGCCCAGTTCCTCGGCGACCGCCAGGTGCTGCTGGTGCTGGACAACTGCGAGCACCTCACCGACGCGTGCGCGACGCTGATCGGCAAACTGCTGGCTGCGACCAGCGGGCTGCGCATCCTGGCGACCAGCCGTCAGCGGCTCTCGGTCGAGGGCGAGCACCTGCTGCCGGTGGAGCCGCTGAGCCTGCCCGACCGCGAGGGCACGACCGAGGGCGCCAGCGGCTGGGACGCGATGGCGCTGTTCGCCGACCGCGCCGCCGCCGTGTCGCCGGGGTTCGCCCTCACCGCCGAGAACGAGGCGCTGATCGCGACGATCTGCCGGCACGTCGAGGGGCTGCCGCTGGCCATCGAGCTGGCCGCGGTGTGGTTGCGCACGCTGTCGCTGACCGAGCTGAACGACCGGCTGACCGACCGGTTCGCGCTGCTGAGCGAGGCCTCCCGCACGGCACCGCCGCGGCAGCAGGGCCTGGAAGCGCTGGTCGACTGGAGCTACCGGCTCTGCCTGCCCGCCGAGCAGCGCGCGTGGGAACGGCTGTCGGTGTTCCGCGGCGGGTTCGACCTGCCCGCGGCCGAGTTCGTGTGCGCGGGCGACGAGATCGGCGGTGACTCGGTCTTGGGCGTCCTCGCGGGACTGGTCGACAAATCGGTTCTGGTGCGGGTGCGGGAGACCTACGGGCACAACGCGCGCTACCGGATGCTGGAAACGCTTGCCGAGTTCGGCGCGGCGCGGCTCGCGGAGAACGGTGATCCGGCCGGTTCCACGCGGCGGCACCGCGATTTCTACCGCGAGCTGGCCCGCCGGTTCACCGAGGAGAAGATCACCCCGCGTCAGCAGGAGTGGATCTCCCGCATGCAGAGCGAGCACGCGAACCTGCGCGCGGCGTTGGAGTCGTGGCTGGAGGAGCCGGATCCGCGGCCGGCGCTGGAGATGGCGGGGAACCTGTCGACGTTCTGGATCGCGGGCGGGCACCTGCTGGAGGGCAGCCGGTGGCTGGACCGGGTGCTCCAACTCGACGGCGGCCCGTCGCGAGAGCGGGCGCGCGCGTTGCACGCGTCGCTGCTCACCTGCACGTGGCTGGGGGTGCGGCGGGGGTTCGCCGGGCGGCTGCGGGAGTACCGGTCGATCGCGGCGGAGCTGGACGACCGGGTGATCAGCGTCGAGTTGCTCGTGTGCGAGGGGGTGAGCCGCTACTTCCTCGGCGATCCGCGGCGGGCGTGCGAGTTGCTGGAGGAGGCGCACGAGGTGTGCCGGGCGGCCGGGCACGACGGGCTGGCGTTGCAGATCCTGCCGTACCTGGCGCTGGCGCGGTTCGTGCTGAGCGAGCCGAACGCCGAGGAGGCGGGCGAGCAGGCGGTCGAACTGTGCGCGGCGCACGGGAATCCGCCCTGGTACACCGCGCTGGCGGTGTGGGTGCTGGGGCTGGCGCTGTGGCGGCGCGGTGATCTGCAGCGCGCGGAACGCCTCCAGCGCGACGCGATCCGCCTGCGCGAGCCCGCGGGCGATCATTCCGGGATCGCGCTGAGCCTGGAGTCGCTGGCCTGGTGCGCGGCGGCCGACCGGCGGTTCAACCGGGCCGCGCGGCTGCTCGGTTGCGCCGCGACGGCGTGGCGCTTGTCCGGGGCGGGGCGGATCGAACCGGCGCTGCAGCAGGTTTCGCAGACCCACGCCGCACTCCCGGCGCGCGAGGCCCTGGGACGGCAGGTGTTCGAGCAGGAGTACGCCCGCGGGGCTTCGATGACGTTCGAAAAGGCGGTCGCGTTCGCCCTCGACGAGCGGCGGATGTCGGCGGCGCCGGCCAGCCCTTCGCGCAACCCGCTGACCGCCCGCGAATCGGAAATCGCGGCACTGGTCGCGAAGGGGCTGAGCAACCGGCAGATCGCCGGACAGCTCGTCATTTCCCAGCGCACGGCCGAAACGCACGTCGAGCACATCCTCGCCAAGCTGGGGTTCACTTCGCGGAGCCAGATCGCCGCTTGGGTCACGGCGAATGAGGCTTGAGGGGTTGGGGTTGGGGTTGGGGGTTGGTTCGTTGGCGCCAGGGTTTGGCTCGGCATTTCGTGGGAGGCGAAGCGCTGAAGGGACCGTTCATCAAGGCACGGTTGGACATCTCAGGGCACTGAAAGCCCGAATGGACCACTCATCGCGGCACGGCTGAACATCTCGTGACGCGCAAGCCATGAACGGTCCATTCATCGAGGCACGGCTGGGCAGCTCGCCACCCGCAAGCCATGAAAGTCCATTCACCGGCACGTGACTGGACACCCCATGCCACCAAGACTCATGAACGGACCGTTCATCCCTGCTCCACTGGGCAACTCGCAGACCCAAGCCATGACTGGACCATTCATCGCGACACGACAGGGAATCTCGCGCCACCCGCAAGCCATGAACGGTCCATTCACCCCAACACCACCAGCCCCCTCGCGCGGACCACCCGAACCCCACCCCGGGTTCCCCCATCACCCCAACACCACCAGCCCCGCGCGCAAACCCCCGAACCCCACCGCGGGTTCACCCAACCTCCGCGCCCTCCCGCCGCCGGAGGCGCCCGACGCGCCCAAGCCGTGCAGGCACGTCGAAACCGACCAGCACCGCGGTGAGCACCGTCAACCCGGCCGCGAGCCAACCCAGCGCCGGCCCCAGCCCGATGTGCCCGGCCACCTGCGCGCCGAGCAGCGGGGCGACCGCGCCGCCGAGCGCGCCGACGTTGTAGGTGAACCCGAGGCTCGCCGCGCGGAGGCGGGTCGGGAAGTGGTCCCCGATGTACTTCGGCAGCAGCCCCGAGATCCCGGAACTCGTGCCCTGCAACACGAACAGCAGCAACCAGACCAGCACGATGCTGCCCGAGCCGAGCGCGAACGCCGGGAACACGAACACCAGCGACAGCAGCAGCCCGCCGACGTACGTCGCCCGCGTGCCGAATCGGTCGCCGACCACTCCGGCCAGGCACGAACCAGCCGCGTACCCGAGCCCGGCCCAGGTCAGCGCGTTCGCCACCTGCCCGGCGTTGTAGTGCAGCTCCGTCTTCAGGTACGTGGGCAGCAGCGACTGGATCGGCCACGAGTACAGGAACGCGCAGAACACGGTCAGCATCAACCCCACCGCCACCGGCCACGCTCGGCCGCTGATCTGCACCCCGAACACCACGAACCCCACCACGCACAGCGCGATGTACAGCGGGTACAGGCTCCCCGCGTGCCCCGAGAAGATCAGCACCAGACAGGTCGCCAGCACCACCGCCACGACCACGTTGAGCGGCGCCCACCGCCGGTTCAGCAACGCCGACGCGCTCGTCGAGCCGCCACCGGAGCCGACCTCCTCGGCCCAGTCCTTCGCCTCGGGCAACGTGCGCCGCAGCCACAGCGCCACGAACACCGGCAGGATCCCGATCCAGAACAGCCACCGCCAGCCGAAACTCGGCACGATCAGGTCGTAGGCACGCGCAGCGAGCACCGTGCCGATCGGGTACGCCGACAGCAGGAACCCCGTCGCGCGGTTGCGCAGCCCCTTCGGCCAGCTCTCCATCACGTACGTGCTGCTCGACCCGTACTCCCCCGCCATGCCGAGGCCGACCACGACCCGGAAGATGAACAGCGACCAGTAGTCCCAGGCGAACCCGCACAGCGCGGTGCCGACCGCGTAGAGCACGATGGATGCGATCATCGCCGGGCGGCGGCCGAAGCGGTCGCCGAGCGCGCCCAGCGCGAGCCCGCCCAGCCAGCGGGACACGAAGGCGGCCGACACCAGCGTGGACGCGGTGGCCAGCGACAGGTCGAACTCGTCGCGCAGCTCGGTGAGCACCAAGGTGATGATCACGAAGTCGAAGCCGTCGAGCAGGTAGCCGAGCCACGCTGCGCCGAACGCCTTCCACTGGCCCGGACCGAGCCGGCGGTACCACGGGTTCATGTTCCTTACCTCTTCATCGAGGGCTAGTCGTGGGACGTTGGACGTCGTATGATGCTGCGGACGTTAGCCGACGATTCCGGATGGTGGCAAGAGTGCGGACACTGCGCAGCCAGGAACTGGCCGACTCGATCGTCGAGCTGATCGACCGGCGGCGCCTCGGGCCCGGCGATCCCCTGCCGCCGGAGCCACGGCTGATGGAGGAGTTCGGCGCGGCCCGCAACTCGGTCCGCGAGGCGCTGCGCACCCTGCAGGCGCTGGGCATCGTCGAAATCCGCCACGGCTACGGCACCTTCGTCGGCGCGGCGAGCATGACCGCGCTGAGCCCGTCGCTGCTGTTCCGCACGCGCGCCCGCTCGCGCGACGACCTGAGCGGGCTGCGCGATCTGCTGGAGGTCCGGCAGATCCTGGAGACCGAGCTGACCCGCAAGCTCGCCCGGCAACGCGACGAGGAACTGCTCGAACAGCTGGCCGAGCGGGTGCGCCGGATGTCCGACCCGGCCACCGCCACGGCCGCAGACGGCGAGTTCCACGAGCTGATCTGCACCGCGGCGGGCAACGAGCTGGCCGCCGAGCTGATCCGCCTGTTCTGGAGCGTCTACCGGCAGACCGAGGCGCTCATCGGGGCGCCGCGCACGCCGTCGGACGCGCTGGTCGCCAAGCACCAGCGGATCGTCGACGCCATCGCCTGCGGCGACCCGGAGGCGATCGACGACGCGGTGCGCCACCACTTCGACGAGGTCCGGAGCCGGCTCACCTGATTGTGGCGAATTCGATTTTCGCCCGAAACGAGTGAAGTCGGGTGGACGTCCGCACCGCCGCGAGAGGACCCTGGGTCCCAGGAGCAGAAGGGGTGGGGCGATGGCGACAGTGGCCGAGCAGATGGTGCGGATCCTGCGGGACAGCGGTGTGCGCCGCATCTACGGGATCGTCGGCGACAGCCTGAACCCGGTGGTGGACGCGGTGCGCCGCACGCCGGGCATCGAGTGGGTGCACGTGCGGCACGAGGAGACGGCGGCGTTCGCGGCGGCCGCGGAGGCGCAGATCACCGGGCGGCTCACCGTGTGCGCCGGCAGTTGCGGTCCGGGGAACCTGCACCTGATCAACGGCCTGTACGACGCGCACCGCAGCGGGGCGCCGGTGCTGGCGATCGCCTCGCACATCCCGTCCAACCAGATCGGCACCGGGTTCTTCCAGGAGACCCACCCCGAGCAGTTGTTCGCCGAGTGCAGCCACTTCAGCGAGCTGGTGTCGCAGGCGGAGCAGATGCCGCGGCTGCTGCGGATCGCGATGCAGACCGCGGTCGGGCGCGGCGGGGTGTCGGTGCTGAGCATCCCGGGTGACGTGTCGGAGCGGCGGGCCACCGGCTCCGCGGCCGAGACGGTGCACGTGGTCGAGCCGTCGCCCGTGGTGCCGCGGGAGGCGGCCATCGCGGAGCTGGCCGAGGTGCTCGACAGCGGCGAGAAGGTGATGCTGTTCGCCGGCGCCGGCTGCCGGGACGCGCACGACGAGGTGATGGCGCTGGCCGGCCGCCTGCAAGCGCCGGTGGGCCACTCGCTCGGCGGCAAGGAGTGGATCCAGTTCGACAACCCGTACGACGTCGGCATGAGCGGCCTGCTCGGGTACGGCGCGTGCTACGACGCGATGCACGAGGCGGACCGCGTGGTGCTGCTGGGCACCGACTTCCCGTACGACGGGTTCCTGCCGCAGGCGCGCACCGTGCAGATCGACACGAACCCGGCGCACCTGGGCCGCCGCACACCGCTGGACCTGGCGGTGCACGGCTCGGTGAAGGAGACGCTGGCTGCGGTGCTCCCCCGCCTGCGGCAGCGCACCGACCGGTCCTTCCTGGACCGCATGCTGCACGAACACACGCGGCGGCTGGAGAAGGTGGTCGACGCGTACACGAAGGACATCGAGCACCACACCCCGATCCACCCCGAGTACGCGGCGGCGGTGCTGGACGAGGTCGCCGCCGACGACGCGGTGTTCACTGTGGACACCGGGATGGGCAACGTGTGGGCGGCGCGGTACCTGACGCCGAACGGGCGGCGGCGGGTGATCGGCTCGTTCCGCCACGGCAGCATGGCGAACGCGCTGCCGCACGCCATCGGCGCCGCGCTGTCCTCGCCCGGCCGCCAGGTGGTGTCCATCTCGGGCGACGGCGGACTGGCGATGCTGATGGGCGACCTGCTGACGCTGTCGCTGTACGACGTGCCGGTGAAGGTGGTGCTGTTCAACAACGCGTCGCTGGGCATGGTGAAGCTGGAGATGCTGGTGGACGGCCTCCCGTCCTACGGCACGGACCACACGCCGGTCGACTTCAGCGCGATCGCCGCGGCGTGCGGCATCTGGTCGACGCGGGTCGACCACCCGGGCGAGGTGCGGTCGGCGCTGACGAAGGCGTTCGAGCACCAGGGCCCGGCGCTGGTCGAGCTGACCACGGACCCCAACGCGATGTCCATCCCGCCCAAGATCACGAGCGAGATGCTGCGGGGCTTCGCGCTGGCCGCGAGCAAGACGGTGCTGAACGGCGGGGTGGGCAAGATGGTCGAGCTGGCGCGCAGCAACCTGCGCAACATCCCACGTCCCTGAGCGTCGCCGCGGACCGGCCTCGCTCCGTAGATGCCGGCCAGCATCCACGGAGAGGGCGATCGGTGGCTTGATCACCTCGCGCGCGGCGCCATCCGCGGACGGCAGCGCACGTCGCGGCAGGACTTCCGCACCTCACCCCCGGCGTGACCGCCCACCGCCACGCGCGGGGCTGCCGTGGTCAGTGCGGCTTGAAATCCGGGTAGTAGGCCGCGGCCGCCTTGGCGGTGTCGACGTTCCGCGGGAAGAGGTCCGCTTCGTAGGCGCGGATGGCCGCGTCGATGTCCTCGGGCTGTTGCGCGATGGCGTTGCCGAGCCGGCCGGCGTCGAAGAGCGCCCAGTTCGCCCCTTCGCCGTCCGGCGGCGCCAGGTGGGCGGCGTCCCCGATAAGCGTGACCCCGGGAACGTGTTCCCAGCGGTGCCCGATCGGCAGCCCGTACAGGGGTCGGAAAACCGGCGGGATGTCGCTGTCCGCGACCAGCGCGACGAGCTCCGGCGCCCACCCCTCGACCATCGCCGCGACAGTGCGGGCGGCTGCGGGGCCGTCGTCGAAGTCGATGCCGTCGAACCAGTCGAGCGGCTTGTCGAACATGGCGTAGGAGTGCAGCGTGTCCGCGCGCTCGCGCTGCACGCCGAGTCCGATGCCGGTGGTTTCGTCGTAGGCCGTCATCGAGCCGCCGCCGACCAGGGCCAGCGTGGCGGGGTGTCGGGTGCCGCTGTCGAACAGGTACGTCTCGATCATCGAGCGCCCGGCGTAGGTGGGCGTGGCATCGGAAAGCAGTGGCCGGACCTTCGACCAGGCGCCGTCGGCGCCGATGAGCACGTCGGTGACGATCTTTGATCCGTTGGCGAAGGTAACTTCGTGACGACCGTCCTCGAGGGTCCGGACGCTCCGGGTCTTGTGGCCCCAGACGACCGAGCCGGCAGGCAGGGAGTCCAGCAGCAGCTGCCGGAGCTCGCCACGCTGCACCTCGGGGCGGCCTCCGGCGGGGTCGTCGGGCACGTCAGCCAGGACGGTGCCGTCAGGCGCCACGTCGCGGGATGCCTGGCGTCCTTCGAGGACCAGGGACCGGAAGCCGTCCATCAGGCCGGCGGCACGGATCCCGTGCTGTCCGTTGTAGTCGTGGATGTCGAGCATGCCGCCCTGGCCCCGGGCCTGCGCCGACGTCTCCGCCTCGTACACCGTGGACGGGATTCCGTGCACCGCCAGGGTTCGCGCCAGCGTCAGCCCGGCAAGACCGGCCCCGATGATCGTGATCTGAGTCATGCGTGCGTTCCTTGCTGCTGATGGGTGAAGGGCGGGTCGATCCGGGATGCGAGCTGCGCCAGGAGGTCATGGAGCCGCGCCCGGCCCTCCGCGCCCAGCGGCGCGAGGATCGACTCCTCGACCCGGTCCATGGCCTCTTCGAAACCCTGGATCAGTTCGGAGCCGGCTGGGGTGACGCGCACCCGGCGGCTGCGTGCGTCATCCTCCTGCGCCTGGCGTTCCACGAGCCCGCGGCGCTCGAGCCCGGCCAACAGCCGCGAGACACCCGGCGCACTGGTGCGCATGGCCCGCGCGACGTCCCGCTGGATGGCGTCCGGGTTCTTGGTCAGGTACGCCAGCACCGCGCTCTGCTCGTGGGTGAGGCCGCGTTCCCGGATCCAGTCTTCGGCGATGCGCCGCTGTCCCCACACGACCCACCGCATCAGTTCCAGCGTGCTCTCCCGCTCCGGCTCGCTCATAGTTAACATGATAACTGTTGCGTAGTTAACTATCAACCGCTTAGGGTCGCGGCGTGCTGGTTCTCCGTTCGATCGCACTGTTCGTGCTGGCGGCGCTCGCCGAGATCGGTGGCGCCTGGCTCGTCTGGCAGGGTGTCCGCGAGCACCGCGGGTGGATCTGGATCGGCGCGGGCGTGATCGCGCTCGGGTTGTACGGCTTCGTCGCCACCCTGCAGCCGGACGCCAACTTCGGCCGCATCCTCGCCGCCTACGGCGGTGTGTTCGTCGCCGGCTCGCTGGCCTGGGGCGTGGTCGCCGACGGGTACCGGCCCGACCGGTTCGACGTCATCGGCGCGCTCATCTGCCTCGCGGGCGTCGCGGTCATCATGTACGCCCCGCGCGGCTGAACATCGTTTCACCGACCGCGCCGGGGGTAGCAGCACAGCCGTGGGGCACGTCGTGGCGATGCGGGCGCTCAAACTCGGGGATTTCCTCGTCACCGTTCCGGCGCTCAAGGCGATCCGCCGCGCGTGGCCGGACCACGAGATCATGTTCGCGACCTCCGGCTGGCTCGGCCCGCTCGTCGAGCTGACCGGCTGTGTCGACACCGTCTGCCCACCCACGGCATGACCCCGCTCGACCCGCGGGCCAGCCACCCCGCCGTCGCCGTCAACTTGCACGGCACCGGCCCGCACAGCAACGCCGTCCTCGACGCCCTCGGCCCCCGCCGCCGCATCGGCCACAGTGGACACGGCTGGCCAGGTCCGAAGTGGATGGACGACCTGCACGAACGCGACCGCTGGTGCCGCCTGCTCACCGAGCACGGCATTCCCGCCGACCCCGGCGACCTCCACCTCCCACCGCCCCCGCGCACCAGCCCCGCGCCGGGCGCGGTCGTCATCCTCCCCGGTGCCGCCTTCGGCAGCAAACGCTGGCCCGTCGAGCGCTTCGCCACCGTCGCCCGGGCGCTCCGCGCGGCCGGTCACCGCGTGGTGATCACCGGCAGCACGTCCGACAGGACCTCGCCGCCACCCTCGCCGCGCCCGCGGACCGCCTCGCCGGGCGCACCGGCCAGCTCGACCTCGCGGCGCTCGTCGCCCAGGCCCGGCTGGTGATCTCCGGCGACACGGGCATCGCGCACCTCGCCTGCGCCTTCGGCACCCCGTCGGTCACGTTGTTCGGCCCCGTCCCGGCCCGGCACTGGGGACCGCCACCCGGCCCGCACCGCGCGTTGTCGGCCGACGAGCTGCGCCGCGGCGACCCGTTCTCGCCCGATCCGGACCCGGCGTTGCTGCAGGTCCAGCCCGCCGACGTGCTCGCCGCGGCCGCGGAGCTGGTTTGCGCGCCTGCGGAAGTGGTAGCCGGGAGCGGACGAAGGGAGGCGATCGTGCCGGACGAGAAGCACGACGAGCTGGCCGAGTCGAGGCAGGCATTGGCCGAGGCGAAGGAAGCGGCGCGGGACGCGAAGCTCACGCGGCCCCACGAGCAGGCCGAGCAGGAGGGCGCCCCGGCCGAACACCCGCCTCACCAGGAGGACGACGACCACTTCTCCCCCTCCTGAGGGACGCGACCTACGCGCGCACCGCCGCCGCGACCTCGGCCACCAGGCCCGGATCCGCCTCGTACGGCAGGTAGAGCGTCGCGCGCGTGAACAGGTCGCCGTAGCGGCGCCGCACCTCGGCCGCGACCTCGTCGGGCTTGCCCACCACGGCGATCGCGGCCAGCAGCTCGTCGTCGACGAGCGTGCCCATCCGCTCCCACTCGCCGCGCCGGGACAGCCGGTGCAGCTCGTCGCCCAGCTCGCCGCGGTCGTGCAGCTCCAGCACCCCGCGGTAGGCCGGCGTCGAACCGTAGAACGCGATCTGCCGCCGCGTGCCCGCGAGCGCGGCGGCGATCTCGGCGTCCGACCGGCCGGTCACCACCATCGGCGAGCCGACCAGTTCGAAGCCGTCCAGCGAGTCCCGCCCGGACCGCAGCGCCGGCACCGTCACCTCGCGCAGGTACCGCTCGGTGGTGAAGCCGTGGCACAGGAAGCCGTCCGCGACTTCGCCCGCCACGCGCGTCATGCCCTCACCCACGCCCGCGAGCAGAACCTTCGGCGGACCGTACGGGTGGGGCTGCGGCGTGAACATCGGGGTCATCACCGTGTGGGTGTAGAACTCGCCGCGAAAGTTGAGGCGCGCGCCGCTGTGCCACGTGTCCCAGATCGCCCGCAACGCCAGCACGAACTCGCGCATCCGGGCGACCGGCTGCGACCACGGCATCGAGAACCGCCGCGTGACGTGGGTCTTGATCTGCGTGCCGAGGCCGAGCAGCAACCGTCCGCCGGAGAGTTCCTGCAGGTCGTTCGCGGTCTGCGCGACGGTCATCGGGTTGCGCGCGAAGGCCACCGCGATCGCCGTGCCGAGCGTGACGCGCTCGGTGACCGTGGCGCCGAGCGCGAGCGGCAGGAACGGGTCGTGCTTGACCTCGGTGGTCCACACGCCGTCGAAACCGTCGCGCTCGGCCCGCCGCATCGTCTCCCGGGAGTCGGCCGGACTGGAGAACGGGACCGCGAAATCGACCTTCACCCGCCGAACGCTACCGCCTGCGGTTCCGGAACAGGCACTCCTGCGCGAGGCTCGCCAGCAGCACGCCGTCCCGCGTGCGCACGGTGCCGGTGTACCAGCCGCGGCCGCCCGCGACGCTCTGCGGCACCAGGTCCATGTGCACCCAGTCGTCGAGGCGGCCCGGCCGGTGGAACCACACCGCGTGGTCCAGGCTCGACGACGCGGACGCCTCCTCGTTGCCGAAGGCCGCGACGCCGGACGAGATGTCCGACAGGTAGGTCAGGACGCAGGCGTGGATGAGCGGGTTGTCGGGCAGTTCGAGCTTGCAGCGCGCCCAGAAGCGCGTCGGCCACTGGCCGTCCGGGTAGGGCTGCGGCGGCAGCGCGCCCTGCATCGAGAACAGCCGCGGCATGCCGCCGCCGGGCAGCTGCTCCGGATCGCCCTCGGGACGCTCCGGGTGCGCCTCGCGGTCGACACCCTCCTCGCGGCGGTGGAAGGACGCCGACATGTTGAAGATGACCTCGCCGTTCTGCACGGCGACCACCCGGCGGGCGGAGTAGGAGCCGCCGTCGCGGTCCCGGTCGACGTGGAAGATCGTCGGGCGCGTGGCGTCACCCGGGCGGAGGAAGTAGCCGTGCAGCGAGTGCGGCAGGCGGTCCTCCGCCACGGTGCGCCCGGCCGCGGCGAGCGCCTGCGCGGCGACCTGGCCCCCGTAGAGCGGCAGGGGGTCGTCGAACACGAGGTTGGCGCGGTAGAGGTCGCGGTCGATCTCCTCGAGGTCGAGCAGGTCGGCCAGGGTGGGCTCGTCCACCGCTTTCTCACTGACGGCGTGCATTACCGCACGGTAATACAGGAAGTACGCGCGGGCAGGCGCTGGTAGACGGGCATCACAACGGGCGGGACGCCCCTGCCCGGGGGACACTGAACCGCATGCGGCGACTCGACGAAGTCCGATCCGGGCCAACGCTGGCCGAGCACGTCGCCGCCGCGCCGCTCGTCGACCACCACGTGCACGGCGCGTTCACGGTCGAGCTGGAGCGGGCCGAGTTCGAGGGGCACCTCAACGAGGGTTCGCCCGACCCGATCCCGCCGTGGATGACGCAGTTCGACTCGCAGCTCGGGTTCGCGGTGCGGCGGTGGTGCGCGCCGGTGCTCGACCTGCCCGAGCACGCCCCCGCCGACGAGTACTGGAAGCGCCGCACCGAGCTGGGTGTGGCGGAGGTGACGCGGCGGTTCCTCGGCGGCGCGGGGGTGAGCGACTGGATCGTCGACACCGGGTACGCCACGAGTTCGCTGCTCGGGCTGGAGGGCATGGAGTCGGCCTCCGGCGCGCGGGCGCACGAGGTGGTGCGGCTGGAGGCGCTGGCCGAGGAGATCGCGCTGGAGAACGTGTCCGGGCGCGACTACGCCGACGCCTTCACCGCGCGGCTGGCCGCGCGGGCCGAGAACGCGGTGGGGGCCAAGTCGATCCTGGCCTACCGCACGGGCTTCGACATCGACCTGACGCCGCCGTCGCCGGCCGAGGTGACGCTGGCGGCGGACCGGTGGCTGGACACGGCGGGCGACGAGCCGCGGCTGGACGACGAGGTGCTGATCCGGTTCGGCCTGCACGCGGCGATCTCGCGAGGCCTGCCGCTGCAGCTGCACACCGGGATCGGCGACCGGGACCTCGACCTGCACCGCGTCAACCCGTTGCACCTGCTGGACTTCCTGCGCGCGACGCCGGACGTGCCGGTTCTGCTGCTGCACTGCTACCCGTACCACCGCGAGGCCGGGTACCTGGCGCAGGCATTCCCGAAAGTGCACTTCGACGTGGGGCTGGGCATCAACCACACGGGGGTGCGCAGCGTGGCGGTGGTGGCGGAGTCGTTCGAGCTGGCGCCGTTCGCGAAGCAGCTGTACTCGTCGGACGCGTGGGGGCCGCCGGAGCTGCACTACCTCGGCGCGCTGCTGTGGCGCCGCGCGGTGACCACGACGTTCGGCCGGTGGGTCGCCGAGGGCGACTGGTCGGAGCCCGACGCGCGGCGCGTGGTGACCATGATCGCGCGCGACAACGCGCGGCGCGTTTACCGGCTTTGAGCGCGTAGTGAGCCGGCGCGGGGCCGCCACACCGCAGCACGGCAAGCCGCGTGGCGACCATGCGCCACGACGAGCCCGCCCGGCTCAGCGGCCTCAGCCACGCGATGCGGCAAGGTCCCGCCGCTCACCAGCCACGGCCCGCGTCGCGACACGGGCCGGCCGCCGCGGCTCACCAACCCGCGCCCCTGTAGCTCACCAGCCCTGGCCGCGCAGCCGGTCGAGCAGGCGGCGGTCCCGCTTCGTGGGGCGGCCCGCTCCGCGTTCGCGGCGGGCGACCGGCGTCAGGGCCTCCGGCGGGGGCGCCGGGGTGCGGTCGATGTAGCACGCGGCCGCGTCGGGGGCGCCCACCCGCTTTTCGATGACGCGCACGACCTCGACGATCCGCGTCCGGTCATGGACGCGCGCCCGCACGGTGTCGCCGGGGTGCACGCCCGTCGCGGGCTTCGCCGGGCGGTCGTTGACCCGCACGTGCCCGCCGCGACAGGCCGCGGCCGCGTCGGATCGGGTCTTCGTCAGACGGACCGCCCACAGCCAGCGGTCCACGCGCGTGGACTCCATGGTCATCCATCTTGCCTCGCCGGCGCCTTGACCGGCAGGATCGCCACCAGCCCGGCCGCGAGGATCAGCACGATCCCCGCCATGCCGGCGCGCTGGCTGTCGAAGATCGCGATGAACCCGCTGAACGCCAGCGGCCCCAGGAAGCTCACCGCCCGGCCGGTGGTCGCGTACAGGCCGAACGCCTCGCCCTCCCGCTCCGGCTCGACGATGCGCGCCAGGAACGTCCGGCTCGCCGCCTGCGCCGGGCCGAGGAACACCGACAGCGCCAGCCCGCACACCCAGAACGTCGCCTTGCCGGGCAGCGCGGTCAGCGCGACGCCGATGATCACCAGCGCGATCAGCGACGTCACGATCACGGTCTTGGGCCCGAGCCGGTCGTCCAGCCGGCCACCGCTGACCGCGCCGATCCCGGCGGTCACGTTCGCCACGATCGCGAACATCACGACCTCGGTCTGGCTGAACCCGAACGTTCCCGCCGCGACCACGCCGCCGAAGGTGAAGATCGCGGTCAGGCCGTCGCGGTAGATCGCGCTCGCGGCGAGGAACCACAGCGTCCGCCGGTCCGTCCGCCACAGGTGCGCCAGCCGCTTGGCGAGCACCTTGTAGCCGGAGAGGAAGTTGCCCCTGGCCTGTTCGCGGGACGGCGGGTTCTCCGGCACGAACAGCAGCACCGGCAGGGCGAACACCAGGAACCACACCGCCACGAACAACGCCACCGCGCGGATGTTCAGGCCGTCCTCGGAGGTGACGCCGAAGAGCCCGACGTCCGGCTGCACGAACGCGAACAACACGATCGCGAGCGCGATGACACTGCCGAAATAGCCCATGCCCCAGCCGAAGCCGGACACTCGGCCCATCGTCTTCGGCGTGGACACCTGCACGAGCATCGCGTTGTAGTTGACCTCGGCGAACTCGAAGAACACGCTGCCGACCGCGAGCAGGATGAGGCCGGCCAGCAGGTAGGACGGCTCGTCCTGGACGAAGAACAGCCCTGCGGTGCAGGCGATCGCGATGGCGCTGTGGATGCCGAGCCAGAGCTTGCGCCTGCCGCCGACGTCGCTGCGCTGCCCGGTGACCGGGGCCAGCAGGGCGACCGCCACACCGGCGATCGTCAGCGCGACGCCAAGCGCTTGCGACCCGCTTTCCGTGTCGGCGGCGACACCGTCGGTGAGGTAGACGGAGAAGACGAACGTGAGGATGACGGCGCTGAACGCGGACGCTCCCCAGTCCCAGAACGCCCAGCTCAGCACGGCTTTGCGCGCGCCCGGCGAGGCCTTGGCGGTGACGGTCACGGCATGATTGTCCACGAGCCGGATGAACCGCGCCGCCCGGCCGGGTGAACGGCGTCACGCCCCGTCGCGGTGGTGCGCGGGCTAGCGACTTGGATGTCTGGAGGGGGCCGAGTCGGTGCCCGGAAGGGCAAGACGGCGGCGGGGTTTGACGGTGGGGGCAACGGGGTGCGGCCCCGGGCCGCGCTAAGCCGGGGGGCGGGATTGCCGGGCGGCCGTTGGCCGGTGGGGCGACACGTGGGCGGGGGGGCGGGGTTGCCGCGCCGAGCGGCACTCGGGCGGTGGGGCGGCTTGCCGAGCCAGGCGGGCAGTCACCGGACGGCCCAGTCAAGGAGAACGACCACGGCGTCGACGCGCTTCGGTACATGGTCGCCGAGCGGGACCTCGGCGGTCGGCCACGCGTGCGTTTCC
>NZ_JBEXTZ010000073.1:0-45384 GCF_040614195.1 Amycolatopsis sp. NPDC006125 | reverse complement strand
GCGGCCGCGCTTGAGGAATTTGCCTGTGGGCTCGCCTTGGATTTTGCCGTCCGCGTAGACGTGGTTTCCCCGCACGAAGGTGTCCGTGACTCGTGATGGCCCGGCAGTCGCGGCGCGCGATTTGGGCTGTTGGGCGGTTGTATCGTGCGGCTGGGTTGGCTTTGATGCTGGCGTCGCGCGGTTGGGCTGGCCCGGCACTCGCGCCGCGCGATTTGGGCTGTTGGGCGGTTGTATCGTGCGGCTGGGCTGGTTTTGGCGCTGGCGTCGCGCGGCTGGGCTGGTCGGGGCGCCCGCGCCGCGTCACTGGGCCTGCCGGGGCGGTTTCATCCCCCGGCGGCCGGGTCGGCCGCTCGTGCCGCCTAACTGGGCTGCGCGGCACTCGCGCTCAACCGCGCTGGGCGGTTGCGTCAGTGGTCAGGGCGCCCGCCTCCCCGTGATTCGGCAACCCACTCCACTCGACCCGCCGCGGTGGGCGGCTGCACGGTCACGGCGCCTCCGGCAGATCCACCGTGACCCGCAACCCGCCCGCCGTCCCGGGGTCCGCCCGCACCGAACCGTCGTGCGCGAGCGCGATCGACCGGACTATCGACAGCCCCAGGCCGGCGCCGTTCGTGTGGGACGTGCGGTCGCCGGTCAGGCGGCGGAACGGCTCGAACAGCCCGGGCAGCGCCTCGGCCGGCACCGGCGGCCCCGTGTTCTCCACGACCAGCGCCCCGTCCACCTCCGTGGTCACCGAACCGCCCGGCGAGTTGTACAGGATCGCGTTGTGCACCAGGTTGGTCACCAGGCGTTCCAGCAGGACCTGTTCGCCCAGCACGGTTTTCGGCCGCAGCGACCGGTGCAGAGTAACCCCGCGCGAGGCCGCGAGCCCGCTCATCGAGTCCAGCACGTGGTCGGCGACCTCGTCGAGCCGCACCGGACCGCTGCTCGCCAGGCCCTGGTCGCTGCGCGCGAGCACCAGCAGGCCCTCGATGATCCGCTCGCTGCGCTCGTTGGTCACCAGCAGCTGCCTGCCCAGCCGCTGCAGGTCCGGGCTCGCGTCGTCCTCGGCCATCGCGACGTCGACCAGCGTGCGCTGCACGGCCAGCGGCGTGCGCAGCTCGTGCGAGGCGTTCGCGACGAACCGGCGCTGGCTGTCGAACGACGTGGCGAGCCGGTCGAGCATGGTGTCGAAGGTGTCGGCGAGCTCCTTCAGCTCGCCGGGCGGGCCGTCCAGGTTGATCCGCCGGTCCAGGTTGCCCGCCTCGAGCCGTCGCGCGGTCGCGGTGATCGCGTGCACCGGCTGCAGCACCCGCCCGGCCATCAGCCATCCGAGCAGCACGGCCAGCGCCCCGGTCAGCAGCAACGCGAAGCCCGACACCACGATCAGCGTCCGCACCGCCGAATCCCGGTACTCCGAAATGGACTGAGCCACGTCCGGGCCGCTCACGTGCAGCGGCCCGGACCCGGCCACCGGGGTGTTCTCACTGCTGGTGAACGTGGACGCCTCCGGCAGGTACCGCGCCACCAGCACGTAGTTGACCAGCAACAGGATCGCCCCGGCGAGCAGGAACAGCGCGCCGAACATCAGCGAGAAACGGGTGCGCAGCGACAGGTTCCGCATCAGCCGATCCGGTAACCGGCGCCGGGCACCGTCTCGATCACCGGCGGGTCGCCGAGCTTGCGCCGCAGGGTGCCGATCGCGACGCGGACGGCGTTGGTGAACGGATCGGCGTGCTCGTCCCATGCCTTCTCCAGCAGGTCCTCGACGCTGACCACGGCGCCCTCCGCCCGCATCAGCACTTCCAGTACCGCGAACTCCTTGCGGGACAACAACAGGTGCCGCCCGTCCCGCGACGCCTGGTGCCGGGGCAGGTCCAGCACCACACCCGCGCGCGACAGCACCGGCGGCAGCGCGGGCCGGGCCCGCCGGGCGAGCGCCCGCAGCCGCGCGACCAGCTCGCCGAACGCGAACGGTTTGGTCAGGTAGTCGTCGGCGCCGGTGTCCAGCCCGCTGATCCGGTCGTCGATCCCGGCGGCCGCGGTGAGCATCAGCACCCGCGCCTCACCGCCGTCGTCCAGCAGCGCCCGGCACACCTCGTCGCCCGGCGTGCCCGGCAGGTCGCGGTCCAGCACCACGACGTCGTAGTCGTGCACGCCGACGCGTTCCATCGCGGCATCGCCGTCGTAGCAGACGTCCACGGCCATGGACAACCGCCGCAGCCCGTCGGCGATCGTGTCCGCCAGCAGCCGCTCGTCCTCCACGACGAGTACTCGCATCCCGTCCCCTTCCCACGGCCAGTCTGCCCGCGCCGGGGTAAGCGGGGGATAAGCGAATTCGCTTAACGCCGCCAGCGCGCCCGTTCGCTAGACCTGTGGCTCCGACAGAGGAGGAAGCGATGCGAGTTCGACTGGTGCTGGCGGCCGCAGGCCTGCTGGCGGTGCTGACCGCGTGCGGTTCGGACGGAGGCGGCAGCGGGGTGGCGTCCCTGTCGTCACCGGCTTCGACGACGAAGGCCGCGGCCGCGGGAACCGAGGAGGACCAGGCCCGGGCGTACGCCAAGTGCATGCGGGAACACGGCGTCGACATGCCGGACCCGAAGGCCGGCGACGGCGGCGGCATCGGCATCACCATCCCGGAGGGCGTCGACCGGCAGAAAGCCGAGGAAGCCACCGAGGCGTGCAAGGACCTGCTGCCGAACGGGGGCGCGCCGAAGGCGGTCAGTCCCGAGGACCTGGACAGGCAGCGCCAGATGGCCAAGTGCCTGCGGGACCACGGCCTGGACGTGCCGGACCCGACGGCCGACGAGCCCGGCATCCGGATCCAGGGCAGTGGCCCGGACGACCCCAAGATGGCCGCGGCGATGGAGGCGTGCCAGCAGTACTCGCCGCCGGGCGCGGAGACGCAGAACAACGAGGAGGGTGGACGGTGAGCACCGGGCCGCAGCAGGTGCGCCGCCGTCGCCGCCTGCGCTGGATCGGCGCGGGCGCGGTGGCCGTGGCGTTGCTCGGGGCCGGCACGGCGGTGATCCTGGCGCGGGCCGGGGCGAGCCCGGCGACGGCGTTGCCGGAGGGGCCGGCCGCACCGGCGACCGCCGAGGTCGTGCGCACCGACCTGGCCGCACAGGAAACCGAGGACGGCACCCTCGGCTACGGCGCCGAGCGGTCGCTGACCGGCAAGCTGCCCGGCACGATCACCGGCCTGCCCGCGGCGAACGACGTCATCGAGCGCGGGGAGGCGGTGTACACAGTGGACGCGAAGCCGGTGCCGCTGTTGTACGGGAACATCCCGTTGTACCGGGAACTGGCGGCGGGCATGACGAAGGGCCCGGACGTGCAGGTGCTGGAGGAGAACCTGCGCGCGCTCGGCTACACCGGGTTCGGCACGCCCGACACGACCTTCACCGACGCGACCGCGACGGCGCTGAAGCGGTGGCAGAAGGCGCTGGGGCTGGAGCAGACCGGACGGCTGTCGCCGGACGCGGTCGTGGTGCGGCCCGGCACTGTGCGCGTCGCGTCGGTGACCGCGCAGATCGGTGACCCGGCCGGCGGCGAGATCGCGAAGCTGACCGGGACCCAGCGAGTGGTGACCGTGCAGCTCGTGGTCAGCAAGCGCGGCATCGCCAAGCAGGGCGACAAGGTGGAACTGAACATCACCGGAGGCGGCGCGACCCGGGGCACCGTCAGCTCGGTGGGCAGCACCGCCACGCCGGGCGAGGAGGGCGAGGAGGCGACCATCGACGTCGTCGTGACGCTCGACGACCCTGCCGCGGCCGGGCAACTCGACTCGGCGCCGGTGGACGTCACGTTCACCACCGGCAACCGTCCGGCCGTGCTGGCGGTGCCGGTTGGCGCGCTGGTCGCGCTCGCCGAGGGCGGACTGGCGGTGGAGGTCGTGGAGGGTGACGGCACGCGGCTCGTCGCCGTCCAAACGGGACTGTTCGCGCGGGGAATGGTCGAGGTGCGCGGGGATCTGCGCGAGGGCCAGCGGGTGGTGACGACGTCGTGACGGTGCTCGAACTGGCCGATGTGGGCAAGACCTACCCCGGCGGGGTGCGGGCTCTGCGGGGCGTGTCGCTGCGGGTGTGCGATGGTGAGATGCTCGCGATCGTCGGGCCGTCCGGTTCCGGGAAGTCCACGTTGCTGCAGCTGATGGGCACGCTCGACCGGCCGAGCTCCGGCACCGTCTCGGTGCGCGGGCACGACGTGGCGGCCCTGCCGGACCGTCAGCTCTCGGCCCTGCGGGCGGCGTGGATCGGGTTCGTGTTCCAGCGGTTCTTCCTCACCGAGGGGCTGACAGCGCTGGACAACGTCGCGAGCGGGCTCGCGTACGCGGGCGTGCCGCGACGGCGGAGGGCCGGACTGGCGAGGGACGCGCTGGAGCGGGTGGGGCTCGCGCACCGGGCGGCGCACCTGCCGGGCGAGCTGTCCGGCGGCGAGCGCCAGCGGGTCGCGATCGGCCGCGCCGTGGTGACCCGGCCGCCGATCCTCCTCGCCGACGAGCCGACCGGGAACCTCGACACCACGACGGGCGAGGGGATCCTCGCGCTGCTGGGCGAACTGAACGCCGCCGGCACGACGGTCGTGGTCATCACCCACTCGGCCGAGATCGCCGGCGGCATGCCCCGGCGGGTGGAGGTTCGTGACGGCGAGTTGCGCTCGGACAGCGGGGTGGTGGCATGAGCACGCGCACCCTCGTCCCGGCGCCGGAGCCGCTGCCCAAGCCGACGCGGCTCGGCCCGGGGAATGTGCTGTCGGCGCTCGGGATCGCTGCTGGAGTGCTCCGGCGGCGGGTCGGCTGCGGGGTGGTGGCATGACCACGCGCACCCTCGTCCCGGCGCCGGCGCCGGCGCCGCTGCCCAAGCCGACGCGGCTCGGCCCGCGGGACGTGCTCGGTCACGGTTTGCACGGCGTGCGCACCAGGCCGTTGCGGGCCGTCCTCTCCGCGCTCGGCATCGCGATCGGGATCGCCGCCATCGTGGCCGTGGTCAGCATCCCGGCGTCCAGTTCCCGCGCGTTGCAGGAACAGCTCGCCGCGCTCGGCACGAACCTCCTGCACGCCGAACCGGGCCAGCGGATGCTCGGCGGCGGCGAGGCCGAACTGCCCACCAGCTCCGTCGCCCTCGTGCGGCGCATCGGACCGGTCACCGCCGCCGCCGTCACCGGGCGCACGTCGGCGACCGTCCGCCGGACCGGCTACGTCGACGCCGACGAGACCTCCGGGCTCAGCGTGCTGGCGGCCACGCCCGAACTCCTGCAAGTCCTCAATGGACATCTGCACGCCGGTTCGTTCCTCGACGCGGCGAACTCGCGATTCCCCGTCGTGGTGCTGGGCTCGGTCGCCGCGACGCGGCTCGGGGTGCGGGAACCCGGGCGTCAGGTGTGGATCGACGGCCAGTGGTTCACCGTCGCCGGCGTCCTCGACGCGATGCCGCTCGCGCCGGAGATCGAACGCTCGGTGCTCGTCGGCTGGGAGGTGGCGCAGGCGCGCCTCGGGTTCGGCGGCCACCCGACGACCGTGTACGTGCGGGCGGAGGAGTCCGCGGTGGAGGACGTGCGGTCGGTTCTGGCGGCCACGTTGAGTCCCCAGCGGCCGGGTGAGGTGGAGGTGACGCGGCCGTCGGAGGCGCTGGTGGCGAAACGGCTGTCCGAGTCGTCGTTCAGCGCGTTGTTCCTCGCGCTGGGCGGCGTCGCGTTGCTGGTCGGCGGGGTCGGCGTGGCCAACACGATGGTGATCTCGGTGCTGGAACGGCGGCGCGAGATCGGGCTCCGGCGGGCCCTGGGCGCGACGCGGCGGCAGGTGCGGGGCCAGTTCCTCGCCGAATCGGTCCTGTTGTCCCTGCTCGGCGGGGTGGTGGGCGTGCTGGCCGGGGTCGGCGTGACCGCCGGGTACGCGCTCACCCAGAACTGGCCCGCGGTGCTGCCGCCGCTCGCGTTGTTCGGCGGGGCCGGGGTGGCGGCGCTGGTCGGCGCGATCGCCGGCGCGTACCCGGCGATGCGCGCCGCCCGGCTCACGCCGACGGAGGCGCTGGCGTGATCAGCCCCGATAGGCCTGCGACAGGCGCGCGTAGGCCACGACGTTGTCCGCGTAGTTGCGGGTCGAGCGGTCGAACGCGCCACCGCAGGTGATCATGCGCAGCTCCGGGCCGGCGGTGTCGCCGTAGACGTCGTCGGTCGGGAACTGCGACTTCGGGTACCGCTCGACGCGGTAGACGGTGAACACGGCGGTGGTCCCATCGGCCCGGTGCACGATCGCCTGGTCGCCAGGCTTGGTGTCCTTCAGGCGGTTGAAGGTGCCGGGCACGTGGTTGTAGTCGACGTGCGCGGCGAGTACCGCGGGCCCGGTTTCGCCGGGGGACGGGCTGCCGGTGAACCAGCCGGTGGTGACGGCGTCGCCGGGGACTTCGAGCGCGCCGTCGTCGGCTAGGCCGAGGTCGATGATCGGGCCGGTGCTGACGCCGATCGACGGGACCTCCAGCTTGACCGGCCGGGAGTGCGGCAGGGGCCCGTTGACCGGGGCAGTGGTGGTGGTGGAGACCGGCGCCGGCAGCGTCGAGGTCGGGGGCGCGGCCGGCGCGGGCTGCGGCTCACTGGGCGAGCCGCAGGCGGTGAGGGTGGCGCCGATGGCCGCGATCGCGAGCCATCGGCGCCATCGGGCGGTGGTCATCGGCCGGCGCGCCGCCGCAGGAGCAGCACGGTGCCGGCGCTGCCGCCGACGAGGACGAGCGCCCCGACCGCGACCGCCGGGCCGGCGTCGGTGCCCTGGTCGCCGCCGCCGGTGTCCACGCCACCGACCGGCTTGACCTTCACCTGCGAGCCGCCGGTGGAGTTCTTCTCACCGAACTTGGTCTCGCACGCGATGCCGTCGTGGTCGGCGTCCAGGCGGTGCGGATCGCTGCGGTCGGCGTCGAGGACGGCCTGGGCCTGCGCCTGGGTCGCGAAGTCGGCGCAGTCGAGGTCCGCGGTGGTCGTCTCGGGCGGAGCCGTGACGGGCGGCGCCTGGGTGGCAGGGCTGCTGCTCGGGGTGGACGGCTGCCCCGACGGCTTGTGCGGCAGGCTTTCGCACGCGACGCCGTCGTTGTCGTTGCCATCCAGCCCGTGCGGATCGGAGGGATCCTGGTCGAGAATGGCCTGCGCGTCTTCCTGGTAGGTGAAGTCGTCGCAGTTGTAAATGTCGGTCGGCTGCGCGAAAACCGCAGGTGCCGGGCCGAGCAGTGCGATTCCCGCGACGGCTGCCGTGCCGAGAACGCGACTGATCATGCGCATGGGGACGTCCTTTTCCGAAGAAACGATCTCGGGGCGATTCAGCCGCTTTGTCGTTCCGGAATGGACGAACGTTACGCAGGCAATTCCGGAAATTGTTTTCCCGATAATGTCGGTATTCGGACGTTGTTCACTGTACAACACGGCCGGAGATCTGTGCCATCACGCTGGAGTCGGCCAGCGTGGTCACGTCGCCGATTTCGCGGTTCTCCGCCACGTCCCGCAGCAGCCGGCGCATGATCTTGCCCGACCGGGTCTTCGGCAGTTCGGGCACGACCATGATCTGCCGCGGCTTGGCGATGGGCCCGATCTCCCGCGCCACGTGCTCCCGCAGCTCCTGCACCGACACCTCGGCGACACCACGCGGGATCACGAACGCCACGATCCCCTGCCCGGTCGTCGGGTCGGCCGCGCCCACCACCGCGGCCTCCGCGACCGCCGGGTGGGACACCAGCGCCGACTCCACCTCGGCCGTGGAGATGCGGTGCCCGGACACGTTCATGACGTCGTCCACCCGCCCCAGCAACCAGATGTCGCCATCCTCGTCGTACCGCGCGCCGTCGCCCGCGAAGTACGCGCCGGCGAACCGCGACCAGTACGTTTCCCGGAACCGGGCGTCGTCGCCCCACACGCCGCGCAGCATCGACGGCCACGGGCGGTCCAGCACCAGGTAACCGCTCTCTCCCGGCGCGACCTCCTTGCCCGCGTCGTCCACCACCACCGCGGAAATCCCCGGCACCGGGGTCTGCGCGGAACCCGGCTTGAACTCCGCGGCACCGGGCGACGGGGCGATCATGATGGCCCCGGTTTCGGTCTGCCACCACGTGTCCACGATCGGCGCCTTGCCCGCGCCGATGTGCTCGCGGTACCACCGCCACGCCTCCGGGTTGATCGGCTCGCCCACCGATCCCAGCACCCGCAACGAAGACAGGTCGTAGCGCGCCGGGATGTCCTCGCCCCACTTCATGAACGTGCGGATCAACGTGGGCGCGGTGTAGTAGATCGACACCCCGTACCGCTGGACGATCTCCCAGTGCCGTCCCTCGTGCGGCGTGTTCGGCGTGCCCTCGTAGACCACCTGCGTCGCGCGGTTCGCCAGCGGCCCGTACACGATGTAGGAGTGCCCGGTGATCCACCCGATGTCCGCGGTGCACCAGTAGACGTCCTCGCCCGGCCGGTGGTCGAACACCGCGGCGTGCGTGTAGGCCACCTGGGTGAGGTAGCCGCCCGAGGTGTGCAGGATCCCCTTCGGCTTCCCCGTCGTCCCGCTCGTGTACAGGATGAACAGCGGGTGCTCGGAGTCGAACGCCTCGGCGGTGTGCGCGGCCGGCTGCGGGCCGACCAGCTCGTGCCACCACACGTCCCGCTCGCCCATCGACACCGGCGTCCCGGTGCGCCGCACCACGACCACCTTCTCCACCGCCGACCCGGCCAGCGCCTCGTCCACACCGGCCTTCACCGGCACGGCCTTGCCCCGCCGGTACTGCCCGTCGGCGGTGATCACGACCTTCGCCTCGGCGTCGTCGACCCGCGACCGCAGCGCCGACGGCGAAAACCCGCCGAACACCACCGAATGCGGCGCCCCCAGCCGCGCGCAGGCCAGCATCGCCACGATCGCCTCGGGGATCATCGGCAGCTGGATCGCGACCCGGTCACCGGCCCGCACCCCGAGCGAGGCCAGCGCGTTCGCCGCCCGGCACACCTCGTCCCGCAACTGCGCGTACGTGATGTCCCGCGTGTCACCGGGCTCGCCGACCCAGTGGATCGCCACCTGGTCCCCGAAACCGGCCTCGACGTGCCGGTCCACGCAGTTGCGGGCCACGTTCAGCCTGCCGCCGGTGAACCACTTCGCGTACGGCGCGCCGGAGTTGTCCAGAACCTCCGACCACCGCACGTCCCAGTGCAACCGTTGCGCCTGCTCAGCCCAGAAGTCCATGCCGCGGAGCCTGACCGCCCAACGTTGGCGCGACGTTGGAACCCTCCGTGCGGGTAGGTGCGCCCGCGACGATCGTCAGGCATCATGGAGCACCATCGCGCCGGAAGCACGAGGACGACGAGGTCGCGGAAATGGCAGAGCGTAGTGCGCTCCACCAGCGCCGCGCGGCCCTGGAACGGGAATGGGCCCGCTGGGTGCCGGCTCAGGCACGCCCGGAAACCCTGGAACTGCGCAGCGAAGTGGCCGAATCCTGGGCACGTTCGCTGTCCATCGTGGATCCGTCACGGGACAGCGCGCCCGCGGCCGGTGACGAGGTGCGGTCCCGCTGGCGCGAGTCGCCGCTGCGGGCCCCGGTCACCGAACTGGCCGACGAGCTGCGCAGCATCGCCGACGACGCCGGGTTCGTCGCCGCCGTCACCGACGAGTCCGGCACGATCCTGTGGACGTGCGGCGGACGGGTCATGCGGCGGCGGGCGGAGCGCGTGAACTTCGCGCCCGGCGGCCGCTGGGACGAGCCGGACATGGGCACCAACGCCCTGTCGCTGGCGTTGCGCACCGGCCGCCCGAGCAGCGTCTTCTCCGCCGAGCACCTGGTCGCGGCCCTGCACGGCTGGGTCTGCTACTGCGCCCCGATCCGCGACCCGCGCGGCCGCCACCTCGGCGTCCTGGACCTGTCCACCACCTGGGACCGGTCGCACCCGCTGGCCATGTCGACGGTCCGCACGCTCGTCACCGCGATCGAATCGCGGCTGCACGTCAGCGCGCCCGCGGCCCCGGGCATCCGGCTGTCCTGCCTGGGCTCCGGCAGCGCCACCTTCGACGGCATACCGCTGCGGTTGTCGCCGCGGCAGCTGGAGGTGCTCACCCTGCTCGCGCTCGAACCCGGCGGCTTCTCGCCCGACGGGCTGCGCGAAGCGCTGTACGGGGACCTGCCCGTCACCAGCACGACCCTGCGCGCCGAGGCCTCCCACCTGCGGCGCATGCTCGGCGGCGCGCTGGCGAACCGCCGCTACGCCCTGACCGCGCCGATCGACTGCGACGCCGTCGAGGTGCTGACCGCGCTCAAGGCCGGGGACACCGCCACGGCCGTGCGCCGCTACACCGGGCCGTTGCTGCCCGCGTCCGAGGCGCCCGGCATCACCCGGTGGCGGGACCACCTGGAGGTCGCCGTGCGGGAGGCGGTGCTGGCCTCGCGCGAGCCCGACTTGGCCCTGACCTACGGCGAGCGGCACCCGTTCGACCTGCAGGTCCACGAGCACGCGCACCGCCTGCTGAGCCCCGGCGACGGGCGGCGCGGCATCGCGGCGGCTCGCCTGCACGAGGCCCTGCGCGATTAGGCTTTGCAATGTGGCGGAGCCGCTTCCGCCACGTTCGCAGCTTGCACCGCCGCGGGTTCTGAGGTGGCTCCTCGCGAGGACAGCGCCGACGTGGTGAACCGGCGTTCATGAGGAGGCGATCCCACAGCGAGGGGCCGCCTCAGGTTCCGCTACCGGCACCGCTACGCAAGCCGCCAGACTTCGAGGATCCCAACGTTTCCCCAACTCGGAAACGGCACGGTGGCACCCATCACACCGATGTGATCGAGTGAATGGAGTGCTTCCATGGCCTACGCCAAGCCCGGTGCCGACGGCAGTGTCGTCAGCTTCGCCGCGCGGTACGACAACTTCATCGGCGGTGACTGGGTCGCACCGGCCGAGGGACGCTACTTCGAGAACCCGTCGCCGGTCGACGGCAAGGTGTTCTGCGAGGTGGCGCGTTCGTCCGCGGCCGACATCGACCTCGCCCTCGACGCGGCCCACGCCGCCGCCGAGAAGTGGGGCGCCACCTCGACCACCGAGCGCGCCAACATCCTGAACAAGATCGCCGACCGCATCGAGGACCACCTCGAAGAGCTCGCGGTGGCCGAGACCTGGGAGAACGGCAAGCCGGTCCGCGAGACCCTGGCCGCCGACCTGCCACTGGCCGTCGACCACTTCCGCTACTTCGCGGGCGCCATCCGCGGGCAGGAAGGCAGCATCGCCGAGATCGACGCCGACACGGTCGCCTACCACTTCCACGAGCCGCTGGGCGTGGTCGGCCAGATCATCCCGTGGAACTTCCCGATCCTGATGGCCGCGTGGAAGCTCGCGCCCGCGCTGGCGGCAGGCAACTGCGTCGTGCTCAAGCCCGCGGAGCAGACCCCGGCGTCGATCCTCAAGGTGATCGAGGTGATCGCCGACCTGCTGCCGCCGGGTGTGCTCAACGTCGTCAACGGGTTCGGCATCGAGGCCGGCAAGCCGCTGGCGTCCAGCTCCCGGATCGCCAAGATCGCGTTCACCGGTGAGACCACCACCGGGCGGCTGATCATGCAGTACGCCAGCGAGAACATCATCCCGGTGACGCTGGAACTGGGCGGCAAGAGCCCGAACATCTTCCTGCCGGACGTGGCCGATGCCGACGACGACTACCTGGACAAGGCCGTCGAGGGCTTCGTGATGTTCGCGCTCAACCAGGGCGAGGTGTGCACCTGTCCGTCGCGTGCGCTGGTCCACTCGGCGATCTACGACGAGTTCATCGGCCGCTGCATCGAGCGCACGAAGGCCATCAGCGGCGGCAGCCCGCTCGACCCGTCGACGATGATCGGCGCGCAGGCGAGCAACGACCAGTACGAGAAGATCCTGTCCTACATCGACATCGGCAAGAAGGAGGGCGCCGAGGTCCTCGCGGGCGGTGGCGCTCGCGAGGTCGCCGAGCACCCCGGCGGCTACTACATCGAGCCGACGATCTTCCGCGGCACCAACGACATGCGGATCTTCCAGGAGGAGATCTTCGGTCCGGTGGTGTCGGTGACGACGTTCGACTCCGTTGACGAGGCGCTGAAGATCGCCAACGACACCCTGTACGGCCTCGGCGCCGGCGTGTGGACGCGCGACGGCAACGCCGCCTACCGGCTCGGCCGCGGCATCAAGGCCGGTCGCGTGTGGACGAACTGCTACCACGCCTACCCGGCGCACGCGGCGTTCGGCGGCTACAAGAAGTCCGGCATCGGGCGCGAGACCCACAAGATGATGCTGGACCACTACCAGCAGACCAAGAACCTGCTCGTCAGCTACTCGGCCAAGAAGCTCGGCTTCTTCTGATGGTGCAACGGGTCTCGATGACCGGGGCCGCGGTCGCCCTGCTGCGCCGGCTGATCGAGCAGCACGGACCGGTGATGTTCCACCAGTCCGGCGGCTGCTGCGACGGCAGCGCACCGATGTGCTACCCGGACGGCGAGTTCCGGGTGGGCGACTCGGACGTGCTGCTCGGCCACGTCGGCGACGGCACACCGTTCTGGATGAGCGCCGACCAGTACGCCTACTGGCGGCACACCCACCTGACGGTGGACGTCGTGGCCGGGCGGGGCAGCGGGTTCTCGCTGGAGGCGCCCGAAGGCGTGCGCTTCCTGATCCGGTCCCGCCTGCTCACCGACGAAGAACTGGCCCTGCTGGACAACTGAAGAACCGCGAAGAAGGCCCGGACCCCGCGTCCGGGCCTTTTTCGCGTCCACGGGCACCTGTCCGATCGGGCAGGTGCGCGCCCCGCCGGTCGTGCTGAGTCGCGTGCCGGGCGAGGAGTATTGCGCCACAAGCGTTTCCGCGCCGTGCCAGGGGAGCTAGCTTCGGTGTGCGCGTCACCACAGTCGCTCGTCGCGCAGGAAGGAAAAGTGCGTCATGCAGGTCGACGAATTGCTGAAGCCGTTCCCCATCAAGGAGTTCCACCCGTTCCCGCGGGCGCTCCTCGGCCCCGGGGCCCACGAGATGATCGGCCCGGAGGCGCTGAAGCTGGGCTTCAAGAAGACACTGGTGATGACGAGCGGGCTGCGCGGGTCCGACATCGTCCACAAGATCACCGAGTCGATGAAGTACCACGGGCTCGAGGTCGTGCTCTACGACAAGGTCGAGTCCAACCCCAAGGACTACAACGTCATGGACGCGGTGAAGCTGTACCAGGAGAACAAGTGTGACAGCTTCGTCTCCATCGGCGGCGGCTCCTCGCACGACGCCTGCAAGGGCGCCCGCATCTCGGTCGCGCACGACGGTCGCAACGTCAACGACTTCGAGGGCTTCAACAAGTCCGAGAACCCGCGCAACCCGCCGCACATCGCGGTGTCCACCACCGCCGGCACCGGCTCGGAGACGTCGTGGGCCTACGTCATCACCGACACCACCACCGACCCGGACAACCCGCACAAGTACGTGGCGTTCGACGACGCCTCGGTCGCGACGCTGGCGATCGACGACCCGGTGCTGTACTATAGCTGCCCGATCGACTACACCGCGCAGTGCGGTTTCGACGTGCTGGCCCACGCTTCCGAGCCGTACGTGTCGCGGCTGAACTTCGAGCCGTCGCTGGGCAACGCGCTGCGGGCCATCAAGCTCACCGCGGAGAACCTGCGCCAGGCCACCTGGAACCCGAGTGAGCTGTCCGGCCGTGAGGGCATGATGTACGCGCAGTACATCGCCGCGCAGGCGTTCAACTCCGGCGGGCTCGGGATCATCCACTCCATCTCGCACGCGGTCAGCGCCTTCTACGACACCCACCACGGCCTGAACAACGCGATCGCCCTGCCGCGCGTGTGGGCGTTCAACATGCCGGTGGCGTACAAGCGGTTCGCCGACATGGCCGAGGCGATGGGCGTGGACACGCACGGCATGACCGACGTGCAGGCGGCGGACGCCGCCCTGGCGGCCGCGATCCGGCTGCTGCGCGACGTGGGCATCCCGGAGAAGTTCACCGACGTCACCCAGGACAGCTACTCGAAGAACCGGCTCGGCCAGGGCCCGACGAAGTTCTACGAGCAGGCGAGCGTCATCAAGGGCGACGACGAGGACGTGGACCGCATCACGAACCACGTCCTCGGCGACGCCTGCACGCCGGGCAACGCCAAGGAATGCACCTTCGAGACCGTGCGTCCGGTGGTCGATCACTGCATGAACGGCGACCTGGACGACCTGCTCAGCTGACTCAACCGCCGGGGGCGGGCTGGACGGGGCCGCCCCCGGCACCCCTACCGAGGAGGGTTTGGCGTGACCGCATTCGACTCCGTCGAGGAGGCGGGGAAGGCGCTCGCGGCGCAGGGTTATCTGACCGACGACCGGCTCGCGACGATGGTGTTCCTGATGACTCGGCTGGAGAAGCCGGTGCTGCTGGAGGGCCCGGCCGGCGTCGGCAAGACGGAGCTCGCGAAGTCGCTCGCCGCGGCCACCGGGCGGCGGCTGCTGCGCCTGCAGTGCTACGAGGGCCAGGACGAAGCCAGCGCGCTCTACGAGTGGGACTACGGCAAGCAGCTGCTCTACACCCAGATCCTCCGCGAGAAGATCGGCCAGCTCGTGGCCGACGCGCCGGACCTGCACGACGCGGTCGACCGCATCGGCGCGCAGGAGAGCGTGTTCTTCTCCGAACGCTTCCTCGCCGCGCGCCCGCTGCTGGAGGCGGTCCGCTCCGAGGAACCGGTGGTGCTGCTGATCGACGAGATCGACCGCGCCGACGAGGCGCTGGAGGCGGTGCTGCTGGAGATGCTGGGGGAGTACCAGATCTCGGTGCCGGAGATCGGCACGTTCACCGCCCGCAACCGCCCGTACGTGATCCTCACCTCGAACAACACCCGCGACCTCGCCGCCGCCCTGAAACGCCGCTGCCTGCACCTGTTCCTCGACTACCCGTCGGCGGAGCGTGAGCTGGACATCGTGCGCAGCAAGGACACCGGCCTGCCCGAGGCGCTGGCCCGCCAGCTCGTGGAGATCGTGCGCGGCCTGCGTGAGCTGGAACTGCGCAAGTCGCCCAGCATCTCGGAGACCATCGACTGGGCGCGCACGCTCGCCGTGCTGGGGGCCGACGAGCTGACCGCGCCGGTGCTGTCGGACACCGTGTCGGTGGTGGTGAAGTACGACAAGGACGTGCGCAAGGCCCTCGAAGCCCTGCCGCGGCTGGTCGACCCGAACGCCGAGGTGCCCGAGACCCTGCACGGCCACGGACACGGGCACGGCCACGGCCACTCGCACGAGGCGCCGAAGGTCAGCGCCGACCGCGGCAGCCGGTCGTTCGGCCGGCGGTCCTAGGGACACGCGATGGAGGCCAGTCTGCACCGGTTCGTGCGGCTGCTGCGGCTGCGGGACGTCCGCATCTCGGTGCCGGAGACCATCGACGCCCTGCGCTGCGCGGCCGAGCCCGGCATCCTCGCCGACCGGGCCGTGCTCAAGGAGGCGCTGCGGCTCGCGCTCGTCAAGGACCACCGCGACGACCCGGCGTTCGACGAGATCTTCGACGCCTTCTTCGCGCTGGTGCGGGTCGGGCCGTCCGAGCACGGGCACGGCCACGGGCACAGCCACGACGACCTGTCCGACACCGGCGAGCTGGAGAGCTTCACCCTCTCCGAAGAGCCGAGCGAGACCCCGCAGCAGGGGCACGAGCACGGCAAGCCCAGCGACATCCGGGACTTCTTCGACCAGTCGGACCTGGCGCAGCAGTACAACCTGCACCAGGAGGCCAACAAGATCGACCTCGCCTCGATGACCGACGAGATCGTGTTCTCCACGGACAACGCCGTCGCCGGCGACGCCGGCTACCGGGTGCAGCTGGACACCGACCGCCTGCACGGCGCGGGCGCGCCCGGCCGGCTGTCCCAGGAGACCGGCACGAAGGTGGACGCCGAGCTGAGCATCGCCGAGCAGGACGCGCTGCTCGGCTGGCTCGAACAGGCCGCGGACGGCGACGAGGACGACGCAGCCCAGTTGCGCCGCCGCCTCGCCGGGGTGCTGGAGAACCTGCCGGAGGCGTTGAAACGGCACCTGGAAGCGTTGCTGGAGCTGGAGAACACGGTCGTCGAGACGCGGGAGAAGCGGGCCGCCCACGTCGACCAGGCCGGGGAGAGCGAGCGAGCCGAACTGGAGGAGTCGTTGCGCCGGCTCGCGTCGTCGCTGCGCGGCGCGCTGACGCACCGCAGGCGCATCGCCAGCGCGGGCCGGGTCGATCCGGGCCGCACCATGCGCCGCAACATGCGCTTCGACGGCATCCCGTTCAGCCCGGTCACCGTGCGGCGCGCGGAGGACCGGCCACGGCTGGTGGTGCTCGCCGACGTCAGCCTGTCCGTGCGGGCCACCGCGCGGTTCACCCTGCACCTGGTGCACGGCCTGCAGAACCTGTTCGCGCAGGTGCGCTCGTTCGCGTTCGTCGACGACATCGCCGAGACCACCGAGCTGTTCGCCGAGCACTCGGTGGAGCGCGCGCTCGGCCTGATCTTCGGCGGCGACGTCCTCGACGTGGACGCCAACTCGAACTACGGCGCCGCGTTCGGCGAGTTCCTGGCCGAGCACTCGTCGGCCGTGACCCGCCGGACCACCGTGCTGGTGCTGGGCGACGGGCGGGGCAACGGCAACGACCCGAACCTGGGCGCCTTCGCCGAGATCTCCCGGCGCGCGCGGGAGACCATCTGGCTCACCCCCGAGCCGCGTTACTCGTGGGGACTGGGCGGCTGCGACCTGCCCGCCTACGCCGAGTACTGCAGCAAGGTCCGGGTCGTCCGCGATCTGTCCGGATTGGACCGCGTCGCGCTGGACCTGGTGACCCGATGACCGCCGCGCTGGACCCGCTCGCGCCGTTCCCGGTCGCCGAGTACCTCGACGACCTGGTGCGCGTGGTGCGGGCCGAGGACGACGGGCGGTCCGCGGTCGTGCGCACCCCGCACTTCCGGCTGCACCGCGCCGGGCGGCGCATCGAGGTGAGCCACTGCCTGCGTCCCGACCAGTTGCACAACGGCCTGACCGCGCTGCTGATCGACGAGCTGTTCACGCCCGGCTGGCTGTGCGGCCAGGACATCTTCGAGCGCGTGTTCTGCGGCGTCGTCCGCAGCACCGTGCCCGACCCGGCCCGCGCCTGGGAAACCTTCTACGCCAACACCCTGGAGCACCTGCGCGATCCCCGCACCGCGCCCGGACTGATCGCGGGGATCGCGCCGGTGTACGCGCGGGTGCTGCGGCTCGTGCCGCCGGGCAGCGTGCTGGACCTGGGCTCGTGCTTCGGGTTCCTCGCGCTGATGCTCGCGCAGCGCCCGCGCACGACCGTGATCGCCTCCGACATCGTGGCCGGAACCATGCGGGTGCTGGAGACGGTCGCCGCCGCCATGGACACACCGCTGCGCACGATGGTGTGCGACGCGGCGCGGGTGCCGCTGCCGGACCGGTGCGTCGACACCGTGACGGTCGTGCACCTGCTGGAGCACCTCGATCCCGCGACCGGCGCCGCGGTGCTGGCCGAGGCCCAGCGGCTGGCCCGGTCCCGGGTCGTCGTCGCCGTCCCCTTCGAGGAGGTCCCCAACGCCGACTACGGTCACGTGCGCCGCTTCGACCTCGCGACGCTCACCGGACTCGGGTCGGCGAGCGGATGGCGCCACCGCGTCTCCGGTTTCCACGGTGGCTGGCTGATCCTGGACCGCCGTCCCGCCTGACCGCGTTACCGCTCAACGAGGAGCACACGATGACCACTGCCGTTGCCACCGAAGCCCCCGTCCGCACCGAGATCACGGGCGATCCGGCCCTGATCGGGGTGCCCACCTTCATCGTCGGCGCGATCGCGCTCGGCCTGGTGCTGACCGGTTACGTCCCGGCCGGCGCCGTCGGCGCGTCCATCGCGATCATCCTGCCCGCCACCGGCCTGGGCCAGCTGGTCGCCGCCGTCTGGGCGGCCGCGCTGGGCCAGAACGCGGTGGCCGCCGTCTTCGGCGTGTTCACCGGTTTCTGGCTCAGCTACGCCGCGCTCGTGCTCGGCCTGATCCACGGCTGGTTCGGCATCACCGCCGACGCCGCGGTCGCCACGCAGGGCCTGTTCCTGATCGCCTGGCTGGTCACGGTGGTCCTGCTGACGCTGGGGACCCTGCGCCTGCCAGCCGCGTTCACGCTGTTGTTCACGCTGATCGACATCGCGCTCGCGCTGGTGCTCTACGGCACCGTGAGCGGTTCCACCTCGGCCACCACCGCAGGCGGGTACGTCGTGTTCGCCTTCACCGCGGTCGGCGTCTACCTGTTCGCCGGCGCCCTGTCGACGGCGACCGGCGGTCGCGGCCTGCCGCTGGGCCGTCCGGTCCTGCGCTGAGGCCGGGGCACCGGGCGGGCCACCCCGCCCGGTGCCTCAGATCAGGCCCCGCTTGCTCGCCTCGTACACCACTTCCGCGCGGCTGGAGGCGTCGATCTTGCGCATGATGTTGCGGACGTGGAACTTCACCGTCGTCTCGGAGATGAACAGCCGCGAGCCGATGTCGCGGTTGCTCAGCCCGCGCGCGAGCAGCTCCAGCACCCCTTGCTCCCGGCTCGTCAGCACCGGCTCCTCGGGCGCGGTGCGGATCGACCGGACCATCGCCGAAGCGGACCGCGAGTCGAACGCGCTCTCGTTGCGCGCCACCGCCCGGATCGACGACACCAGCCCGGTCGTGTCCACGTCCTTGATCACGTAACCGCGTGCGCCGCGGTGGATCGCCTCCACCACCAGCGCGTCGTCGAGGAACGTCGTCAGCACCAGCACCCCGAGGTCCGGGTACCGGGCGGTCAGCTCCGAGCAGATCTCCAGGCCCTCGGTGTCGGAGCCGGTCGACAGCTTCAGGTCCAGCAGCACGATGTCCGGACGGGTCCGCTCGACCACCGCGCGCGCTTCGGCCGCCGTGGCCGCCTCCCCGATGACGGTGATGTCCTCCTCGCGCTCCAGGATGGACCGCAACCCCTGCCGGACGATGGCGTGGTCGTCCACCAGCACGATCTTCAACGTCCGCTCACCCGTGATCATCACGCCGCCTCCGTGTCCAGCGGCAGCGGTATCTCCAGCAGCAACAGGATCCCCCCGATCCGGGACCGCCGGATCGACAGCGTCCCGCCCAGTTCCTCGGTACGGGCCCGCATGTTCGCGAGCCCGCGGTGCGCACCCGCCAGGTCCGTCGCCGAGGACAGCCGCAGCATCCGGCGCAGCTGCGCCGGATCACCGTCCCCGTCGTCGGCGATGGACAGCCGGATGGAGTCCGCGCGGTAGTCCAGCCGGATCCGCGCGCGGGCCGCGCTGGTGTGCATCACGGTGTTGAACAGCGCCTCGCCGGTGATGCGCAGCAGCGAGTGCTCGGCCTCGCCGGGCAGCGGGACCGGCTCGCCGTGCACCGACACGCTCACCGTCAGGTCCGTCGGCAGGTGCACTGTGGACAGCCGTTCCAGCAGCACCGGCAGCGAGCCGGACGGCTCGGACTCGGAGTGGTGCAACGCGTAGATCGCCGCGCGCAGCCGTTCCACCGCGTGCCGGGTCAGGTCCTTCGCCCCGGTGAGCTTCTCCCGTAGCGCAGCGAGGTCCGCACCCGGCTCGGTCATCTCGGCGCGGCAGATCTCGATCATCATCCCGGCCGACAGGACGTCCTGCGTGACGCTGTCGTGCAGCTCGCGCGCGATCCGGTGCCGCTCGTCGTCGAGCGCCTGCCGCTGCATCACCTCGATCAGCCTGCGCTGCGTCTCCTGCAGCTCGGCGTTGCGGGCGGCCAGGTCGCGCGCCTGCTGCTCGGCCGCTTCGGACAGCGCCTCGGTCCGCCCGCGCAGCTGCATGGTGGCGTGCACGAGGTAGGAGTTGTGCAGCGCGACCGCGGCCTGGTTGGCCAGCACCCGCAGCACCGCCAGGTCGGTGTCGGCGATGTCCATGCCGGGCGCGGGCCGGGCGGCGATCCCGCCGACGGGCTCGCAGTCCAGGGTCATCGGCACCCGCACCCCGGACTCGGCGGGGTCCCCGGCCTCCCACGGCCTGCTCCGCAGGATCCGCAGGTGCGCGAGCGCGTCGGGCGGGAACAGGCGCTCGTCCTCGACCAGCTCGCCGCCGGTGAGCAGCAGGAACCGCGGCCGCGCCGCGCGCAGCGCGCCGTCGGCGACCGCGAACAGCAGCCAGTCCGCCTGCACGTGTTCCGCCGCGGCCCGCACTACCGCCTCGACCAGCGCCCGGGGGCCTTCACCGGTGCGCACCAGCGCGCGGGAGATGCGGTCGAGGGCGCCGACCGCGCGCTCCAGCCGCTCCGCCGTGCGCACGTACTCCGGGTAGAAGGACCGCTTGCCCGATCGCACACCGGTCAGCGCGCCGAGGTAGTTCTCCGTCGTCATGGTCTACAGCGCCTGCCGGAACAGAGCCGCCACGTCCGCCGCGCTCGCCGTGCGCGGGTTGGTCGCCAGGCACGCGTCCTGCAGCGTGGTGCGGGTCAGGGTGTCGATGTCGGCCTCGGTGACGCCGAGCGCGGCCAGCCCCCGCGGCACGCCGACGGCGTCGGCCAGCTCCCGCACCCGGCAGGCGAACAGCTCGGCCACCTCGTCCGCGGGCTTGCCGGCCACGTCGATCCCGGTCGCCGCGGCCAGCGGGACGAACCGCTCCGGCTCGGTGGCAGCGTTGAAGCGGATCGCGTGCGGCAGCAGCACGCCGTTCAGCACGCCGTGCGGGGCGTCCAGCAGGCCGCCGACCTGGTGACTCATCGCGTGGGTGATGCCGAGGATCGCGTTGGTGAACGCCATCCCGGCCTCCAGCGCGCCCTGAGCCATCGCGATGCGCGGGTCGGCCGCCCGCGGGTGGACCATCGTGTGCAGCAGGTTGCGGGTGATGAGCGTGGCGGCGTGCAGCGCGTGCTGATCGGTCAGCGGGTTGTGCGCGCGGGACACGAACGACTCGACCGCGTGGGTGAGCGCGTCCAGCCCGGTCGCCGCGTTCAGCTCGTCCGGCATCGTGATGAGCAGGCGCGGGTCGACGATCGAGATGTCCGGGACCAGCGTCCGGCTGATGATCGTGATCTTGGTGTGCTGCGTGGTGTCGGTGACGACCGCGAACTGGGACACGTCCGCGCCGGTGCCGGACGTCGACGGGGCCATGACCAGCGGCGGGATCGGCTGCACCACCTTGTCCACTCCGGCGTAGCCGAGGATCGTGCCGCCGTTGCCGGACAGGATCGCCACGCCCTTCGCGGCGTCGATGCACGACCCGCCGCCGACCGCGATGATCACGTCCGCGCCGACCGAGGCGTACTGCTGGTAGGCGGCCTCGATCTCGTGGTCCTTGGGGTTCGGGGTGACACCGGAGAACACCACCGGCCGCAGCCCGGCCAGCCGCAGGTGGCTCTCCGCCTCGTCGACCCAGCCGGCCTCGATCAGGCCGGGGTCGGTGACCACGAACGGGCGCCGCGCGCCCACCCGCAGGGCGGCGTGGCCGAGTTCGGCGAGCGAACCCGGGCCGAACACGACTTCCGGCACGTGGAACTTGGCCAGCTCGGCGGGCTCGGACCGGGTCCGTGCGACGCACGGTCCGGTGAGGCGCTCGGACTTGTCGAGGACCCTGCCCGTCACGGCGACCTCCCGCGGCTCACGGTCCCCGCGGCGGCGCGGCGACCGCTCCCACGGTACGTGACGGGGGCTGTCCGCGAGAACAGCGCCGGCCACGGCGCCGGGCAGTTTCGGCAGGTCGGACAGTCGTGGCATGGGGTGCTCCTCGTCCTTCGACCGCCTCGACGCTACCCCCTGAGGTGACGGCCGACACACTGTCCGGGTGGCTGCCCGCACCTGTCCGATCGGACAGGTTCTCACCCCTTGACCGGCGCCGTCCCCTCCGATCGGGCAGTGCCGCCGCCGGCGCCCGGCTGCGACGGTGCTGGTACCGGCGACGAGGCCGGAGCGGCGGAGGGAGCGGGACATGGCGGTCCTCGACCGGCAGGGCAGGCGCAGCATCACCGGGATGGCCGTGACGGTGGCCCTGTTGCACGTGATCGGCTGGGGCACGCTGGTGCTGCTGGTGGTGCCCGGCCACTACGCGATCGGGCAGGCGGGGGTGTTCGGCGTCGGCCTCGGCGTCACGGCGTACACCCTGGGCATGCGGCACGCGTTCGACGCCGACCACATCGCCGCCATCGACAACACCACCCGCAAGCTGATGATGGACGGCAGGCGCCCGCTGTCGGTCGGGTTCTGGTTCTCGCTCGGGCATTCCAGCGTGGTGTTCGGGCTGTGCCTGCTGCTCGGGCTCGGGGTGCGGGCGCTGGCCGGGCAGGTCACTTCGGACGGCTCGACGCTGCACGCCGTGACCGGCCTGATCGGCACGCTCGTGTCCGGCGGGTTCCTGCTGCTGATCGGGGTGCTGAACCTGGTGGCGCTGCGGCACATCGCGGCGGTGTTCCGGCGGATGCGCGCCGGCGACTACGACGAGGCCGAACTGGAGCGGCGGCTGGACGAGCGTGGTTTCCTGAACCGGATCCTGGGCCGGGTCGCGCGGTCGGTGCGCAAGCCGTGGCACATGTACCCGCTCGGCCTGCTGTTCGGGCTCGGGTTCGACACCGCGACCGAGGTGTCGCTGCTGGTCCTCGCCGGTGGCGCGGCGGCCTTCGACCTGCCCTGGTACGCGCTGCTGACGCTGCCGGTGCTGTTCGCGGCCGGGATGAGCCTGCTGGACACCGCGGACGGGGTGTTCATGAACTTCGCCTACGGCTGGGCGCTGGTCACGCCGGTGCGGAAGGTGTTCTACAACCTCACGGTCACCGCGTTGTCGGTCGCGGTCGCCCTGGTCATCGGCGGTATCGAACTGCTCGGCCTGCTCGCGGAGCGGCTGAACGTGACGAGCGGACCGCTGGCCTGGGCGGCGAGCATGGACCTGGCCGACGTCGGGTACCTGCTGGTCGGCTTGTTCGCGGTGACCTGGCTGGTCGCGCTCGTGGTGTGGCGCGCCGGGCGGATGGGGCAGCGCTGGGCGCCCGAGGCCGCCGACTGACGGCGGCCCCGGGTCAGAACGGCCAGCGCGCGACGCGGCCGGCTTCCAGCAGCGGGATCATCCGGAACGCCGCGTCGGTCAGCCCGCCGAACGTGTGCCGGTTGCCCAGCCCGGACGGCGTGCCGCCGTAGCGGTACCCGGCGACGTTCCACACGTACAGCGGAACCCGGCGCGGCAACCCGCTCGACGCGTCCGCCGTCGCGGACTGCTCGTCGGTCAGGAGGACGACCCGGTCGTGCCGGCGGTAGTGCCTGCGCACCGCCGCCGCGGTGTTCGTGGCCGAGTACATGTCGAGGCTTTCCACGAACGGCAGCAGTGCGCCGTCACGCGGAACCTCGACCTCGCGGCTGTCCCAGCCGAACACCACGACCGTCGGCTTCTCCGCCCGCACCGCCAGCGCGCACCCGAACACGGCCGCCTGGTCGGCGAACGTGACGGACGAGCGCCGGTCCCGCGTCCACATGGAGGCGGACCGGTCGATCAGGATCAGCGTCCGCCCAGGCAGGGCGGGCACGTTGGCCAGTGACGCGTCCAGGGCACGCTCCAGAGCCGCGTGCCACCGCGACCGCGCGGAGCGGTAGGCGGACAGGAACCGGAACGGGAACTGCCGCGACCGCGCCACCTGGTCCGGATCGGCGAGCCGCGCCGCCACCTGGTCAGCCACCTCGTCCGGGATGCCGGCCTGGTCGAAATTCCGGAGGTTGCGCAGGAGCGCCATGTACCCCATGCCCGGGATGACGGCCTGCCAAGCCTCGGCGTCCAGCGGCCCCTGCAGCCACCCGGCCAGCGCCTCCCACGTCATGCCCGCCGCGCGCAGCTCCGCCGGGTCCAGTGCCGCCCGGCGCTGGTCGGCCGGGAGCGCCATGAGCGCCCGCCGCCGGGTCAGCACGGTCAGCTCCGGCGGCGGCGAACCGTCGCGCAGGATGTGCTCGAAGAGCGCGTCCTGCACGGCGTCCCGCGGCGCCGGGTGCACCAGCCGCAGCACGTCGGCGAACCGCACGCCGCGGTTGCCGCTGTCCCACTTCAGGAAGGACCGCTCGCCGTACAGTGCGCGCACCGCGTCGGCGATCCCGCGCTTGACCGGCTTGGGCAGGCGGCGGCCGCACCGCGCGAACCAGTACGCGATGAGCTCACCCGGCTCGTCCGCGCGCTGCAGGACGCTCGCCACCACGGCGCGGTTCGACGGCCCGTCGTCCGCACGGTTGTCCAGGCGTGCCTTGACGAACTCGGCCGCGCCGACGAGCGACGCGGAGCGCATGTTCGCCTCGGTGCGCAGCCAGCGCAGGAACCGGGCCGTCCACTGTGGATCGTCCAGGGCGACGCGGCGGACCAGGCCGGCGTACCGGCCGTCGCGGTCGTCCGCGGCCTCGTAGAAGGTGTCCTCGCCGACCATGTTCGCGACCGCGAGCAGGAACAGCTCCGATTTGGCGTCGCGGACGTGACCGGCGCCACCCTGGTGGTTGACGAGTCCGGGCACCGCGACCGTGACGATCGGGGATCGGGCCGCCGGTCTTCGGCGGAGCAGGTTGAACTTGGACATGCCGGCCTCGCAAGGGGAAGGGGAGAGCCGGCGACCTCGGACAGGCCCGAGAAGGAGTCGGCGAAGGTTGCACCTCCCGAGAGGAGGGCAGGAGTCGAACCTGTGTGCCAGAAGTAACCCTCGCCTGCGCACCGGGCCTGTCCGAAGTGGCCGGCGTGCGGAGATCAGCATACGAGCGCCGCGCCCTGGCACAAACCGGTTTTCCGCTCCCGGTGACGCTGCGTGCCCGGCAGTGGATCACACTAGTCCGGATGGAGGCTTTTCCTTGCCCCGAGCTGGGCGAGTGTGGATTGTTGAGCGACGTGAGCCAGTCCAGTGATCCGGCGACCGCCGACCCGGTGCGGGACCGAGCCCGGACCTTCGACCACCTCGACCCGGCCCAGGCCGCGACGATCCACGAGACGCTGGCAGCGTTCCGCAAGACGTGCCCGGTGGCGCACAGCGAGGCGCACGGCGGGATGTACGTCGTGACGAGGTTCGACGACCTGCGGCACGTGGCCCGGCACGGCGACACCTTCTCCTCCGCGGCGGAGGTCGGCGCCGTGGTCGTGGCGCCGGAGACCGGAGGGGTGATCGCGCCGCTGTTCGAGCAGGACCTGGAGGAGCACGCGGGCTGGCGCCGCCACCTGCAGCCGTTCTTCACTCCGCCCGCGGCGGCCGCGCACGAGGACTACATCCGGCGCGTGGCGCGGGAAGTCGTGGCCGGGCTGGCGCCGCGTGGGCAGGCGGACCTGGTGCCAAACCTGTGCGCGAAGATCCCGCCGCTGGTGATCGCGTCCCTGCTGGGAGTGCCGGAGGAACAGCGGCCGACGCTGGCCGCGCTGGTGCACGGCCTGGCGGCGGCTGACAGTGCCGCAGCCGCGGAGGCGATCGGCCGCGAGTACACCGAGTTCCTGCTGGCGCACATCCGGTCCCGGCGCGGCAAGACCGGATCGGACGTCCTCACCTCGGTGGTCAACAGCGAGATCAACGGCAGGCTCGCGAGCGACCACGAGCTGCTGAAGTTCGCGTTCCTGCTGATCGCGGCGGGCAACCTGACCACGACCGACCAGCTGGCCAGCATCCTGCTCGAACTCGCGCAGGACCCCGCGCTGCGCCGGCGGGTCGCCGCCGAGCCGGGGCTGATCCCGCAGCTGGTGGAGGAAAGCGTGCGGCACGAGTCGGCTGTCGCCGCGACCGGCCGCACGGTGGTGCGGGAAACGGAGCTGGCGGGCGTCCCGCTGCGCCCCGGCGACCGGATGCTGCTGACGTGGGGTTCGGGCAACCGCGACGAGGAGCACTTCCCGGACGGCGACGAGTTCCGGCTGGGCCGCCCGCGCCGCCCGCACCTCGGCTGGGGCGCAGGCGCCCACCGCTGCCTCGGCCTGCACGTCGCGCGGGTCGAACTGCGGGTCATCTGCGAAGAGTTCCTCGCGGCGATCCCGGAGTTCACGCTCCCGGAGGGCTTCGAGCCGGAACGAACCTACGGCGTTATCCGCGGTGTGAAAGCGCTTCCGGTGACCTGGCCCGTCTAGGAAGCGTCCGGCAAGTCATCGGAGCCGGAGGATGATGGCGGCGATGGTTGGTTCGGCTTCGTGGTAGGCGACGACCGCGTCGGGTCGGGATCGCGGTCTGCCTGGTCCGATCCGGGCGACCCCGAGCGCCTCGACGGCGGGCGTGCAGCCACTTTTCCGGGCGCCGGCAGCACGCAGGTGCGCCCGTACCACGCTCGAATCGACCGACGTGATTCACTCGCACGGCGCACCGGTAGGCAACTTCCACAGAATCCCGTGAGCACCCGCTGGAGCGGGAGTTGACTTTGACGCAGCGTCAACTTCTAACGTCGCTGCCATGTCGATCACTGTTCTGGACAGCTGCTCCGCCATGCGCCGGATCCTGCGGGCCCCGGTCGCCGAACGCCCCGAGCTGCTGCGTTCGATGCTCGAGGCCAACCGGGGCATGTACCGCTACTTCCCCGGCGAGCTCGACCTGGTGGCCCTGCACCTCCAGTCGTCCGGGTTCCCGATCGACCGGGACGAGGAGCGGTGCCTCGCGGCGCTGGACACGCTGGAGGCCGCCGGGGCTTGGGAGCGGATGCAACGCGCGCTCGACGACGCCCTCGCCGTGCTGGCGGAGGCGAACCCGGGGCTGGAGGTCCCGGACATCACCGTGCTGTTCGTGCTCGGTGATCCGGGTGACCAGCACTTCATGGGGCCCTGCAAGGGGTTGACCGGCTTCGGCGGCATCTCGGGCAACATCGCGATCACGTTCTGGCCCTTCCCGGAGAACGTGGAGCGGCTAGAGGCCACGGCCGTGCACGAACTCCACCACAACCTGCGGTGGGCGCCCGGCGGGGTCGTGTGGGACCCGATGACCGTCACCGTCGGCGATCACGTGGTCGGCGAGGGCCTGGCGGACGCCTTCGCCCGGGAGCTCTACGGCGAAGACCTCGGCCCGGCCCGCATCGGCGTGCCGTACCGGCAAGACGACGAGGTGTTCGCGAAGGTGCTCAGCGGGCTCGACGTGACGGGCATGGAGAACTTCACTGCCTGGGTGCACGGTGACCCCGGCGCCGAGCGCATGGGCGTCACCCCGGTGGGGTTGCCGATGGGCGGCGGGTACGCGGCGGGCCTGCGGCTGGTCGACACCTACCTGGAGGCGACGGGGAAGACCGCGGCGCAGGCCCTGCACGTCGAGGCGTCGGAGATCATCGCCGCCACCGTCGGACGCGGGTGACACACTGCGACCATGGAGTGGACCATCCAGGAGCTCGCGGCGCGGGCCGGCATCACCAGCCGGACACTGCGCCACTACGACCGCGTCGGGCTCCTGACCCCGTCCCGGATCGGCGCCAACGGTTACCGCTACTACAACGCCACCGCGGTGGCGAGGCTCCAGCGGATCCTGCTCATGCGCCGGCTCGGGATGGGCCTGCCCGTCATCGCCGGGGTCCTGGCCGAGGAGGTGGACGTGTGCGACGGGCTGCGCGCCCACATCGCTCAGCTGGAAGGGGAACGGGACCGCATCGACCGGCAGATCGGGTCGGTGCGCCACACCCTCGAGGCCCTGGAGGCGGGGGCGGAGCCGCAGATGGACGTCATGCTGGCGGGGTTCAACGACCACTACGAGGAAGAGGTGGTCTCCCGCTGGGGTGAGCGCGCGTTCCGCGCGGCGAACGACTGGTGGCACGGCAAGACCCTCGACCAGCAGCGAGCGTGGAAGCGGGCCGCCGAGGACCTCGTCGCAGCCTGGGTCGCGGCGGCGCGGAGCGGGATCGCCGCGACCTCGGAGCCTGCCCAGGCGCTCGCGGCCCGGCACGTCCAATGGCTGAGCCAGATCCCGGGCACCCCCACCGCCGACGGCGACCGGGAACGCTCGATCGAAATGGTGCACGCCATCGGCGACATGTACGTCGACGATCCCCGCTACGCGGGCATGTACGAAGACGCCACGAAAGCAGCCTTCGTCCGCGACGCGCTCCAGACGTACGCGCGGACCCGGATGTAGCCGCGCTGCGACTTCAGGCCGTCTCCTCCGCCTGCCGCGAGCGGCCCAGCGTGATGAAGAAGCACTCGTGGCACTCGAACCAGATGTTGTGGTAGGAGTCGACGAGGACGCCGGTCAGATGACTGTCCGAACCGGACTCGAAGGCCTCCCGTGCGCGGGTGAACCGCGCGCTGTACTCGCCGAAGTGCGGTGCTCCCGGCGTGATCTCCGCCAAGATCCGCTGCACTCCGCTGTCCACGGCGGCAAGCGCAGCGACGAAGTCCGCGGTCCCCTGGGTTTCGGCGCGGCCCTGCCAGTCCGCGCACAACTGCTTCAGCTCGTCGTTCAGCTTCCGGAACGCCTCGTAGTGCTCGGCGACGAGCGCGCGGGCCGCCGGGCTGATCCCAGTCATCCGCGCCTCCGCGGACTGCCTGCCGGCCGCGGTGATCTTCCACCCCAGCCGCGGCTTGCCAGTGTCCTCGGCAAGGCCGCGGGACGCCAGTTCGACCAGGGTGGCCGAAACCCGCTCCGGAGCGGAGCCGAGCGCCGCCGCGAGCGACTCGGGTGTGGCGCGTCCCCTGATGCGGAGAACGTGCAGCATCGGCGCCGCGATGTCGGCGGTCATCGGTGGTTCCTCCTCGGTCCCTGGGCGAGTACGCTTCCGCTTTTCCTTCCCCGAGCGGGATTCGAGCCACCCGAGCACAGGAGCGGACATGCGTGTGACAGCGAACGGAGCGACGAGGGTACTGATCCTCGACGGCTCCGTCGACCCGGACCCCGTGGTCGTCGGCGGCAAGGCAGCCGGTATCGCGCGCATGATCTCCGCGGGTTTCCCGGTGCCGCCCGCGTTCGCGGTGCCCACCGCGGTGTGCCGGGAGTTCCTCGACGGCGGTGACCCCGTGCTCGACGGGGTGTGGACCGAAATCCGTGCTGCGATGGGCCATTTGGAGCAACAAACCGGCAAGGGGTTCGGTTCGGCCGGTGCGCCGCTGCTCGTCTCCGTGCGCAGCGGCGCCGCGACGAGCATGCCCGGCATGATGGACACGGTCCTCAACCTGGGGCTGACCCAGGAGATCGCGGAGGCACTGGCGCGCACCCGCGGCGCGGAGTACGCCCGCGACACCCAGCGCCGCTTCGAAAAGCTCTTCGCCGAAGTCGTCGGCGGGGAGGTCCCGGCCGATCCGTGGGACCAGCTGCGTCTCGCGATCGCGGCCGTCTTCCGGTCCTGGCGTTCGCCCCGTGCGGTGGCCTACCGGCGCAAGCACGGGCTCGACGACGAGGCGGGCACCGCCGTCACCGTACAGGCGATGGTGTTCGGCAACGCCGACGAGCGCTCCGGAACCGGCGTCCTGTTCACCCGCAACCCGTCCACGGGCGACCCGGAACCGCTCGGCGAGTGGCTGACCCGCGCGCAGGGCGAGGACGTGGTGTCCGGTGCCCGCGCGCCCGAGCCACTGAACGCGCTCGCCCGGCTCCTGCCCGAGGTTCACGCCCGGCTCCTCGACCACGCGCGACGTCTCGAACAGCGCAATCGCGACGTGCAGGACATCGAGTTCACGGTGGAGAGCGGCAGGCTCTGGCTGCTGCAGACGCGCTCGGCGAAGCGTTCTCCCCGCGGTGCGGTCGCTTTCGCCGCGGCACTCGGCCGGGAGGGCCTCATCTCGCCGGCGGAAGCCGTCTCCCGGGTGACGGCGGACCAGGTGCGAGCCGTGCTGGTGCCCGGCCTGGACCCCGGCGCACGCGCCGCGGCCGCCCTGCTGGCGCACGGCACGCCGGCGTGCCCGGGGGTGGGCGCCGGGATCGTCGTGACCGATCCGGACGAGGCCGAAGCCCGTGCCGCCGACGGTGCTGCGGTGGTGCTCGCACGCCGGACGACCAGCCCGCACGACCTGCACGGAATGCTCGCCGCGGCCGCGATCGTCACCGAGGTCGGTGGCGCCACCTCGCACGCGGCAGTGGTCAGCCGCGAGCTCGGGGTGCCCTGCGTGGTCGGGTGCGGTGAGGGCGCCGTGACCGCACTCGACGGCGGGACGGTCACCGTGTGCGGCGACACCGGCGAGGTGCTGCGGGGAGAGCTCCCGGTCCGCGCAGTGTCCGAAGTGGACGACGACCTGCGCCTTCTGACGCAGTGGGCGCGTGCGGTCTCGCCGCTCGCGGCTTGGCGCCCGGATGAAGCGCCCGCCGGGGCCGAGGTCGTCCACGGGGTCGACGTCTCGTCCGACGCGGCTGTCGCGAACGCCTTGCGTGACAACGTTCGCGCCGTTGTCACGGAGCATCCGCTGCCGGTGATGCTGGCCGCGATCCACGCGCGTCCCTGACGTCGTGGGAGCCCAACAGTGCTGGGCTGCGACGGGGGGCGCTCTACCTGTGAAAACGCCTTCCCCCTGCGGTGGAAGGTTTTCGTTGTCCCGGGGGCTGGGTTCCGTAACCGATCAGTGTGTGGTTTGATTTGCCGTCACCGGCGCCGGGTCAGCCGATGCCACGAATTCAGCGGACAGGGCGAAACAGTTGCAGGAATCAGCCGCAGAGGAATCCCACGCGGGCCCACGGTGGCGGCGGGTGCTCGCGCGCCGAAGATCGACGACGAGCATCCGCAACCGCGTTCTCGCGATCGTGCTCATCCCCAGCGCCGCCCTGCTGGTGACGGGCGCTTCGGTCGCCGGCTACCTCATCTCGGAGGGCTTGGAGGCGCGGGACTTCTCCGGCTACCTCGGGCAGGCGATCGACCCGCTGGTCCAGTTCGAGTCGGTGGTGCAGCAGGAACGCACGATCTCCCTGCGGGCACTGGGCGGTGACCAGCAGGCGCGGGCCGGGCTCGCGGCGCAGCGGGACACCACGAACGCGGTGCTCGCCCAGATCGCCGGGCTCGCCGAGGTGGTGCAGAACCTGAACCCGGACGCGGTCTCGCAGTCCAACGCCGCGTTCGCCGAGCTGTCCGCCCAGATGACGTTGACACGTCAGGGGATCGACACGGGTGCCGTCGGCGCCGCCGACGTCGACGCCTTCTACACCGGGCTCGCCGGCGTGGTCATCACCGGGCTGGAGGGGTCGGCGCGCACCACCCCGGACGCGGCGACCGCCGCCGAGGAGACGACCGCGGTCGACCTGTTCTGGGTGACCGACCTGCATTCCCGTGCGGTCGGTCTCGCCGCGGGCGGCATGGCCAGGGGGACGCTGAGCGTGCCGGACCGGCTGGTCGTCGCCCAGCTGACCGGCGCCTACCGCAACCAGCTCCGAGCCTTGATCAGCCGCCTGACCCCCGCGGAGAAGGCGCGTTACGAACGCCTGATCGCCTCCGACGCGTGGCGGACCGCCACGGCCGTGGAGGACGACCTCGCCCAGCGCGGCAGGACCGACGTCCCGGTGGCCGGCTGGCTCGCCGCCGAGGAGCAGGTGTCCGCCGAGCTGCTCGGCCTGTGGGGCGACCACTTCCGGTACGCCGAGGGCCTCGCCAAGGACGCGGCGGACACGTCGCTGACGCAGTCGATCCTCGCCGGCTCGCTCGTGCTCGTGTTGTCCGCCACGGCTTTCGCCATCGCCGTGCGCGTGGCCAACGGGCTGGTGCGCCGGCTGCGGCGGCTGCGCACGAACACCCTCGAACTGGCCGACGAGAAGCTCCCCGCGATGGTGGCGCGCATCGCCGACGGCGAGGAAGTCGACGTCGACGCGGAGCTGACCAGGGTCGACCACGGCACCGACGAGATCGGACAGGTCGCCGAAGCCTTCGAAACCGCGCAACGCACCGCGGTCGCCGCGGCCGCGGCCGAGGCGAAGACCCGGGGCGGCTTCAACAAGGTCTTCCTGGACATCGCCCACCGCAGCCAGATAGTCGTGCACCGGCAGCTGGAGGTGCTCGACGTCGCCGAGTCCAAGCAGGGCGACCCGGAACACCTCGAGCTGCTGTTCCAGCTCGACCACCTCGCCACACACGCGCGGCGGAACGCGGAAAACCTCTTGATCCTGGGTGGCGGCCAGCCCGGCCGGAAGTGGCGCAACCCGGTGCGGCTGGAGGAGATCGTCCGCAGCGCGATCTCCGAGACCGAGGACTTCGTGCGGGTCAGCGCGGTCCGGCTGCCCGAGGTGAAGATCCTCGGCTCCGTGGTCGCCGACCTCATCCACCTCCTGGCCGAGCTCGTCGACAACGCGACGTCGTTCTCGCCGCCGGACGCCCCGGTGGCCGTGCGCGGCAACATCGTCGGCAAGGGCGTGGTGGTCGAGGTCGAGGACCAGGGGCTCGGCATCAGTTTCGAGGAACGCGAGCGTCTCAACGAGACACTGCGCAACCCGCCGGACTTCCAGGCCATGGCGCTGGCGGGACAGCGGCACCTCGGTCTGTTCGTGACCGGGCAGCTGGCGAAGCGGCACGAGATCACGGTCAGCCTGCAGGAGTCCGCCTACGGCGGGATCAAGGCGATCGTGCTCATCCCGTTGTCCGCCACCGAGATGGAGGAAACGGTGCCGCAGCAGCAGCTGTCCTCCGCGGCCGCGCGCACGGGCAGGCACCAGGCGGTGCGGCCGGACTTCGTCCCGCAACCGGCGCAGGATCCCGTGCCGCGATTGCCCCGCAAGGCCGACGGCGGCCACCGGCAGTGGCCCGAGGAGGAGCCGGAGCCGGTCCCGCAACCCGCCGCCGCACCGACTTTCGACGCGTTCGAACCGGTGACGCCGGTCGTGGCCGCCGAGCGGCCGCAGACCCCGGCGCCGCGTGAGCGGCCGTCGGGTTCCTCGCGCAGCACGCGCCCACCGCTGCCCCGGCGCCAGCGACAGGCGAACCTCGTGCCGCAGCTCCAGCTGAACGAGCAGGAGACCCCGAAAACCAGCAAGCCCAGGCACACCCGCAGCCCCGAGGAGGCCCAGAACTCGATGTCGGCCTTCCAGCGGGGAACGCGCCAGGGGCGCGGCCTGCCGACTGAGCACAACCGATGAACACGAATGGTAAGGCGATGAACGAAGACGTGGTCAGAGCCGGCGCGAGCGGCCTGAACTGGTTGCTCGAAGACCTGGTGAAGCGACTGGCCGGGGCCGAGCGGGCGGTCGCGCTGTCCGCCGACGGCCTGCTGCTGGGCCGCTCCGCGAGCCTGGACCGGGAGAACGGCGAACACCTCGCCGCGATGGCGTCGGCGTTCCGCAGCCTGGCACGCGGGGTCGGCACCCAGTTCGACAAGGGACTGGTCCAGCAGACCGTCGTCGAACTCGAGTACGGCTACCTCGTGGTCACCGAGGCGGGCGAGGGCGCGTGCCTCGCGTTGCTGGCTTCGGAGAACGCCGACCTCGGCATGATCGCCTACGAGATGAACGTGATCGTGCAACAGGTCGGCGACACCATGGCGGCGAGCCCGAGGGGGATGCTGACGGAGATGCCGGTTCCGCACACGCCATGAAACACGCGGGGGACGACGAGTCGTTCGAGTTCGACCCCGGGCCGCTCATCCGCCCGTTCGCGGTGACCCGCGGGCGGGCCGGGAAGGACCTGCACGAACTCGACATCATCACGTTGGTGGTGGCTGTCCGCCCCGAGGCGGACGTCGCCGCGCTGGACCGGGAGTACGGGGAGATCCTGCGCATGTGCCAACGCCGGCCGCTCTCGATCGCCGAGATCTCGGCCCAGATGGGCCTGTTGCTGGCCGCGGTGAAGGTGCTCGTCAGTGACCTCATCAGTTCCGGTCACCTCATTTTCCGGTCGCCGCCTCCGCCCACCACGGGCAGGCCCGACATCAAACTTCTGCAGGCGGTGCTCGATGGCGTTCGAAAACTCTGACGGAAGCGCCGGCTCCCCGGAACTGACCGGGGTGCGGGCGGTCAAGCTCCTCATCGCCGGCGGGTTCGGGGTCGGCAAGACGACCCTGGTCACCGCGGTGAGCGAGATCAAACCCCTGCGCACCGAGGAGCGGTTGTCCGCGATCGGCATCGGGGTCGACGACCTGACCGGTGTCGAGCGCAAGACCACGACCACCGTGGCGCTGGACTTCGGCCGCATCACGATCAACCCGGAAGTGGTGCTCTACCTGTTCGGGACACCGGGGCAGGACCGCTTCTGGTTCATGTGGAAGGAACTCTCGGTCGGCGCGCTCGGCGCCGTCGTGCTGGTCGACACCCGGCGCATCGAGGACTCCTTCGGGGCCATCGACTTCTTCGAGTCGCGCGGGATCCCGTTCATCGCGGCGGTGAACTGCTTCGACGGAGCGGAGATCTACGACGAGGAGGAGGTGCGCCAGGCGCTCGACCTCGACGACCACGTGCCGGTGCAGCTGTGCGACGTGCGCGACCGCGAGTCCAGCAAGCGGATCCTGGTGCGCCTGCTGGAACACCTGATGACCGTCGCGAGGGCGGAGGTGGCGGCCGGGACCTGGTGACACGGCGGGAATCGGCGCCGGCACCCCGCGGGGTGCCGGCGCCGTTCGTCATCGGGTGGCGTTTTCGTCCACGCGAGCGAGGACCTCGACCACGCCGCGGTCGCCGTCGACGCGGATCCGCTGTCCGTCCCGGATGCGGCGGCTGCCGTCCTCGGTCCCGCACACGCACGGCAGGCCCAGTTCCCTGGCGACGATCGGGCCGTGGCTGAGCAGACCGCCGAAGTCGGTCACCACGGCCCCGGCGACCAGGAACAGGGAAACCCAGCTGGGATCGGTGGTCTCGCAGACGAGGATGTCGCCGTCGTCCAGTTCGGTGGCCGCCGGGTCGCGCACTACCCTGGCGCGCCCTTCGACGACGCCGCCGCTGGCCGCCACACCGGTGATCGTGGTGCCCACCGGGGCGTCCGACGCGGCGTCGCCGCCGATCTCGATCAGCTCGGGCATCCCGGCCCACGCCTGGGGGAGGCGGTAGCGCAACCGGTCCTCGTACTGGGCGCGCCGGTGCCGCACCAGGTCGCGGCGGTCGATGGCGTCACCGGAGACCACCTCGTCGAAGGTGAGGTGGAAGACGTCGGCGGCGTCGTCCAGGAGTCCCCGCTCGACCAGGTCCGCCCCGATCCGGCGGGCCGCGGCGCGGGCGACGTCGAAGGTGAGCAGGTAGCCGGCCTTGCCCTGTTCGCGCAGTGCGAGGAAGCGGGCGGAGAGGTTGGTCAGCAGCGTGATCGATCGGCGCTGGAACGGCGACACCGCCTTCTTGAGCTCCTCCGCGGCCGCGTGCCGGATGCGGGTCTGTTCGGCGGCGCGGTTGCGGGGGGCCCGCGGGTCGTCTTCGGCCACCGCGCGGTAGTCGTCGAGGCGGGCCAGGATCGGTGCCGGGTCCTCTCGCCACGAGGTGCTGTGCAGCTGGCCCTCGTGCGGGCCGTGGTAGCCGTGCCGGTCCAGGAAGGTCTCGAGGTCGAGCCGCTCGTGGGCGAGCAGCCACAGGTCCTGGGCGACCTCGTTCTCGTCCGAGCCGACACCGGACAGCAGCCGGGATTCCAGGCCGGGCACGTCCGCGGCGGCGACCATGGCGGCCAGCCGGTCGGCCAGGCCCGAGCTGACGAAGGCCACCAGCAGGTGCAGGATCATGATCCGCTCGAAGCGTTCCCTGGCGTCCCGCAGGATCGCCAGGCTGTCGTCCACGGACCCGCCGGGGATCGTGGGCAGGGTCGCGAGGCGCCACTCGCGGAGCTCGGCGAACATGCGGTCGTGCTTCTTGGGCAGGGTGATGACGGCGCGGGGCGCTTTCACCGCGATGATCGGGTACCGGCGCATCGAGTTCTCGTCGACGGTGCCTTCCCGGACGTAACCGAACAGTTGTTGTTCGATGGCGGTCGCCGAGGTGCCCGGGATGACGCTCGCGACGGCGCGGAACTGGTTGATGTTGGCCGCCGCGCGTCCGGCGAAGGCGGTCCAGAACTGGTCCTCGATGCGCTCGGGCACGGCCAGCGCGGCCTTCCCGAACACGCCCATGCCGCGGAACATCTTGCGGAACGCCAGCTCCATCGGGCGGTGGATGAAGGTGAAGCCGAGCGCCGTGGAGACGCCGGGGAAGGCTTCGGCGACGTTACCGGTGGTCCAGGTCACGCCGGGATCGCAGGCCGCGTTGTCGAGCGGGTCGGATCCTGGTGTGGGAGGAAGCATGAGCGACACCAATCATCGTTTGGTTTAGGTGGGACCGAGGGATCTTAGACCCGCTCCGGGTGGCCGCATAAGGTTGTCGCTGAGCCAAAATTCGCTGCGCGGATGGGCTACGGCAAGAACCTCGCAACGCACGGTTAACGCCGGTATGACGCAGCGCGATCGGTCCTGGTCAGCGGCGTTATCACCCGGACGGGTACCGAGCCGCGTTGGCTTATAGTCACGAGGTGGTGAGACCCAAGGTTCCGTTGATCTCGAAGCGAAGGGCGCTGGAGGCCGCGCTCGAGATCGTCGACGACGGCGGGCTCGAAGCGCTGAGCATCCGGCGCCTCGCGGCCGCGCTGGGAGTCAACGGCGCCTCGCTGTACCACCACTTCAAGAGCAAGGAGGACATCCTCCTCGGCGTCGCGGAGCTGGTCCTCGAGGAGGTGCGCGACACCGGGGAACCCGACGCGTCGTGGCGGGAGTGGCTGCCGGACAACGCTCGCACCCTGCGCCGCGTGCTGCTCGCCCATCCCGCGCTGCTGCCGGTCATCGTCGCGTCGCGGTCGCACGGGTTCGGCGCGCACCTGCTCGACACCTCCGCCGCCCGGCTCATGCGCGAGGGTGTGCCCAGCGCGGTGGTGATGCCACTGCTCGACGCGCTCGCGGCGTTCGCCGTCAGCAGCGCTCTGCACGAGACCCGCGCCGGCGGGCCGGGCCCGAGCGCCGGGGAGTACCCGGCGCTGGCGAAAGCCGAGGCCGATCGGGGTTTGAGCGCGGACCAGATATACGACCTCGTCGTCACGAGCATCCTGCAGGCCATCGACACCGCGGTCGAGCAGCAGCGCGCCCGGTGGATGAGCTCGATCCCGGTTCCCGTCGACGAACCGCGGTAGCGCGGCGGTCCTTCGTGGACGCATGCCGGCACGTCAGGCGCTCGGCGTCGTCGCGTAGCGGGCGGTTCCGGCCATCCAGTGCATCAGCCCGGAGGCCAGTGCCCGCACGCCGTCCGCGTACCGGGCCGCCGGATCCGGCAGGGCGGCCGCCGCGTCGCACAGGAAGTCCAGGGTGAGCAGTTCGGCGTTGACCAGCTCGACGATCTTGGTCAGTGCCTCGTCCTCGGTCAGGCCCTCGTGCGTCGTCAGCACCACCGCGAGGTTGGCGCCGGTGCCGTGCGCGGCTTCCCGCTGGTACGAGAACAGGTCGTTGGCCCACGTGCTCGCGTTGCTCAGCCGCAGCGCCAGGTCGGTGATCTCCGGGCGGCACGACAGGGCCTCCGGTAGCCAGGCTTCGTTCGCCAGTTCGACGAGCGCCGCGGCGTAGAACATCCCGCCGTTGTAGTGGCGCGAGGTCACGTACCGCGCCGTCGTCGGCACCGCGCTCGCCGCCCGGAGCGCGCGTTCCTCCATGCTCGTTTCCAGGTAGGCCAGGTGGATCCGCGCGGCCCGGTCCAGCCAGTGTCCCGGTGCCACCGCACGGGTTTCGGTCCACAGCGAGTCGAGGAGCGACGCCAGCGGCTCGGCCGCCACCGCGGCCGGGTCGGCCTTGTCGTTGAGGATGCCGGCGATGAGCCCGACGACGTGAGCGGCTTGGTCGTCCTGGTCGGGGCCCCAGATCTCGTCGAGGAAGTCGTCCAGGCAGGACATGTGGGTCAGCAGCCGCCCGGCCAGCCACAGTCCGGGGTAGCCGGCGTCGGGCCACATCCGCGCATGTTCTTCGGCGCCTTGGTGGCGGAGGAACTGTCTGGTGAGGCGGTCCGCGTCCGGGTAACGGGAAAACACGCCCTGTTCGACGAACCACCGCTCGGTGTCGACGACGAGCCGGTCGAAATGGGGATTCCGGCGGGCGGGAAACGGGCATCTGATCACGACGCCCGAATCCGGTGCCTGCTCCCCGGGCCAGTGCACCGCAGGAGTCCATTGGGTAGCCATCACAGTGAGAATCCCGTCCGTCCCCGGGCATCCACCGGGATGCCGGTGTTCGATGGAAGTGGCCGAAATGGCCTACAGGGCGGTGTGAGCGTTTCCGTCGGCGCCGAATCCGATCTTCCGACCATAGCGGCAGCCGGTGAGTCGATCAACCTCCTGTTCATGTCGTCCACTTAGGACTGGACGGCGCAATTCCGGCGGACGCAGGTACGTCTTCGGCCGGCGGGAGCAACCGGCGGGCCTCCCCGGAACCCGGTGCGCGTCACTGGTACAAAGGCACGGCGTTTTCCGCGCGGAGATCGGGGGTTCTGGATGCGCGTGCTGATGACGTGCCAGCCGTTCTACTCGCACCTCGTGCCGGTGCTGGTGCCTGCGGCGAAGGCGTTGCAACGCGCCGGGCACGAGGTGGCTGTCGCCACGGCGCCGGCCATGGCGCCCCACCTCGCCCGCGCCGGGATCGAGCACCTGCCGCTGCCGAACGTGCTGACCCTGACCGAACTGGTGGCCGATCCCGCCGCGGTGCCGGAAGGTGACGTGCGGGGCGCGTCCAGCACGCTCACGATCGCCTTCGCCGGTTCGCTGGCGGGCACCTTCGCGCGGGACGTCCTGGCGGTGGCCGCGTCCTGGAAGCCCGACGTGCTGGTGCGGGAGTGCAAGGAGTTCGGCGGCTACCTCGCCGCCGAGAAGCTGGGGCTGCCGCAGGCGGTCCTGGACACTTCTCCTTTCTCGGCGCTGAACCTGCCGCTGGTCCGGGACGCGCTGAACGGTCAGCGGGCCGAGTTCGGACTGGACACCGTCGACGAGCCGGGACACCCGGAGGGCTTCCTGCTCGCCGGGGTGGTGCCGGCCGCGTGGTACCCGGAGGAGCTGCGGGTGTCCTCGGCGCGCTACTACCGGCCGGATCCGCCTGCGGGCCCGCTCGACGCGTCGTTGTTGGATCTGCCCGACGACCGGCCACTGGTCGTCGCGGGGCTGGGCAGTGTGGCGCGGACCTTCGTGCGGGAGACGCCCGCGGTGCTGGAGACGATGGTCGCCGCGTTGGGTGATTTGCCGTGCACCGCGGTGGTCGCGCTGGGCGCCGAGCCCGGCGAGTGGACCGGTCCGAGGCCCGGCAACGTGCGGCTGATGTCGTTTGTGCCGCAACCGCTGCTGCTGGAGTCCGCGGATCTGATCGTTACGCACGGCGGTTTCGGCAGTGTCGCCGAGGCGATCCGCACCGGGACCCCGATGGTGCTCCTACCGATGTTCTCGGACCAGTCCCACAACGCGGAGCGCTCGGCGGCACTGGGCCTTGGCATCCGGCTCGACGTCGGTTCCCTCACCCCGGAGTCCTTGACCGAGAGTTGCGCGCAGGTTTTGAGAGCCCCGTACCCCCACCGCGCCGCGGCGATGTCCAGGCAGTCCCGCGCCTGCCCCGGCTTCGACCAACTAGCCGAGGACGTGGCGGCACTGGGGTGACTGTGCGCCATCGGCGGCACGGGGAGTGCACCGGTGCGGGCCTCGCCGTGCTCGTCGACACGCACGCGCTCCCGACGAGCAAAGCCGGCGATCTCCTCGGGCACTTGCGCGTGTCCCAACCACAGACGAGGTGAGGCCAAACGGAACAGTAGAAACACAGGAAGATCAACAAAGAAAACCCCAGGCCCTAGGACCTGGGGTGACTGTGCGCCATCAGGGACTCGAACCCCGAACCCGCTGATTAAGAGTCAGCTGCTCTGCCAGTTGAGCTAATGGCGCTTGCTCCGGCCGCCTGGTCTCCCTGGCGACGAAGAAAAGATTAGCACGCCTCCGAGGGCCCCTTCACGGAGGGTCCCCAATCACGTTTTGGCAGGTCTGGCCCCTGTGGGCGCGAAGATCGGGCAGACTGGGAGCAGGAGAACGAAGCGGGCGATCTTCACCTGATTGGGGGCATGATGCGGCGTTCGGTGGTGGCGGGCAGATGGGCTTGCCTGGTGCTCGCGGCTGGGCTGCTGGCCGGCTGCACGACGGAGCCGGCTGGTGGCGGGCAGGGGGCGCCTGCGTCGCAGTCGGCCGAAGCCGCCCGTCAGGCGTCGCTCGCGGTGGTGCCCTCGTCGGGCGCCGCTGACGTGGCGCCGGGGGAACCCGTTTCGGTGAAGGTTGCCGACGGCAAGTTGACCGAGGTCACGCTGCGCAACCCCGAGGGTGAGGCCGTGCCCGGCGCGCTGTCGGCGGATGGTTCGTCGTGGGAGTTCGCGGACGGGCTCGGCTACGGCAAGCAGTACACGTTGACCGCCGTGGCGGTGGGCGCCGACGGCAAGCAGGTGACGTCGACCTCGACGTTCACCACCGTCGCGAAGCCGCGGAAGACCATCTCCGTCTCGTTGAACATGCAGGACGGGGAGACGGTCGGGGTCGGGATGCCGTTGATCTTCACCTTCAACTCGAAGGTGGCGGACCGGGCGGCGGCGGAGCGGGCGGTGAAGGTGGTGACGGAGCCGGTCACCGAGGGCGCGTTCCGTTGGATGAGTGACAGCCAGCTGATCTGGCGGCCGAAGGACTACTGGGTGCCGGGCACGAAGATCTCGGTGGACGCCGCGATCTACGGGAAGTCGCTGGGCGGCGGGGCGTACGGGCTGGAGGACCGTGCGGCGAAGATCACGGTGGGCGACCGGGTGGAGGTGCTCGCCGATGGTGGTTCGCACCAGGCGAAGGTGTTGGTGAACGGCGCCGAGGTGCGGTCGATGCCGATCTCGATGGGCAAGCCTGGGAACACCACGCCGGTGGGGACGTACACGGTGATGAGCGAGCACGTGGGCTACACGATGGATTCGGGCACGTACGGCGTTCCCGCGGACACGCCTGGTGGTTACCGGACGTTCGTGCAGTACGCGGTGCGTTTGTCGAACAGCGGGATCTTCTACCACTCGGCGCCGTGGTCGGTGGGTTCGCAGGGGCGGCGGAACGTGAGCCACGGCTGCATCAACTTGTCGACCGAGAACGCGAAGTGGCTGATGGACCTGTCGAAGAAGGGCGACCTGTTCACGGTCTCCAACAGCGGAGGCCAGCCCCTGGAACCCACCGACGGCTGGTCAGTCTGGCAACTCCCCTGGTCAGCCTGGACAACCCCCACAACAAGCTGACAGCCCAACCCAGGCCCCAGCCCCGCAAGCCAGCGACAGCGGGGCTGGGCCCACCCCCCCACGCAAGGCGACCTAACGAGACAAGGTGCGGAGGGTCACCAATCCCCACGAGGTCGCGCAGCGACCGAGTAGGGGCACGCTGGTCCCCACCCTTCGTGCCCAGCGCTCGTCAGGGTGAGGAGCTCGCACCGTGGGGGCCCGGGGGCTCGGCCCCCGGACGAAATGACGAACCCCACCCGGCGAGGCCGCGAAGCGACCGAGCAGGGTGGGGCCATTGGGGTGAGTGACGGGACTTGAACCCGCGACTTCCTGGACCACAACCAGGTGCTCTACCAGCTGAGCTACACCCACCATGTGGGGCGTCTTGCGATCGCCACCAGCCGGGATATCGTAGCGTGCCCGTCGCGGGGGCCTCGCGGGGGGTCAGTTGCTGTGTTTGCGCTGCACTTCGGCGGCCGCGGCGCGGGCGTCGTCGCTGCTGGGCCCTGGCATGGGCACGAACGCGGTGCGCCGGTAGTAGTCGAGTTCGCTGATGGATTCCTTGATGTCGGCGAGGGCCCGGTGGGCGAGGCCTTTCTCGGGCTTGGCGTAGTAGACGCGCGGGTACCAGCGGCGGACGAGTTCCTTGACCGAGGACACGTCGACCATGCGGTAGTGCAGGTGCGCGTCGAGGGCGGGCATGTCGCGGGCGATGAAGCCGCGGTCGGTGGCGATCGAGTTGCCTGCGAGTGGCGCGCTGTTGGGTTCGGGGACGTGGGCCCGGATGTAGTCGAGGACGCGTTGTTCGGCTTCCTCGAGGGTGGTGACGGAGCGGCGGACCTCGTCGGTGAGCCCGGATTTGGCGTGCATTTCGCGCACGACGTCGGGCATGCCGGCGAGGGTGTCGTCATCGGCGTGGATGACGATGTCGAGGCCGTCGCCGAGGATGTTGAGGTCGGCGTCGGTCACCAGGGCGGCGATTTCGATCAGGGCGTCCTTCGCGAGGTCCAGCCCTGTCATTTCGCAGTCGATCCAGACAAGACGGTCGGTCACCGGGAAACCCTAACGCGGGCCGCGCGCGGGGACCGCCCGGCACAGCGGAACGGGCCGCCCCGACCGCGGCCCGTTTCCGGTGTGTCAGTTGTTCTCGATCTGCTGGATGATCGTTTTGGCGTCGTTGATGGGGATGGCGAAGCCGATGCCGACCGATCCGGCGGAGGTCGACGAGGGGCTGTAGAGGGCGGAGTTGATGCCGATGACCTCGCCGTTCATGTCGACGAGCGGGCCGCCGGAGTTGCCCTGGTTGATGGACGCGTCGGTTTGGATGGCGGTGTAGCTGGGGCTGTCGCTGCTGGTGTCGGCGGTCTGTCCGAAGGGGGTGTCCGGTTCGCCGCTGGAGATGTCGGAGAGGTCGCGGTTGAGGGCGCTGACGATGCCCGAGGTGACGGTGTTCTGCAGGCCGCCGGGTGAGCCGATGGCGACGACTTCTTCGCCGACCTGCACCTTGCTGGAGTCGCCGAGGGTGGCGGCGGTGAGGCCGCTGGCGCCCTCAGCCTGCAGGACGGCGATGTCGGCCTTGGTGTCGGCGCCGACGACGCTGGCCTGGTACTTGGTGCCGTCGGAGAGGGTGATGGTGACGTCGCCCACGGCGTCGGACACGACGTGCGCGTTGGTGAGGATCTTGCCGTCGGAGCTGAGGATGACCCCGGAGCCGATGGCCTCGCCCTGGCGGGTGGTGACGTTGACCTGCACGACGCTGGGCAGCACCTTCGCGGCGACGGCGCTGACGTCGGTGTTCGTGGTGCTGGACACCGTGGTGGCGGAGGCGGCCGAGCTGGTCGGCGATCCGCTGTCGAGGCCCACGATGGCGGCTCCGCTGGCGCCGCCGATGACCGCCACGGCGAGGGTGCTGGCGGTGACGAGCGCGGCGACGCGCTTCTTCTTGGGCCGCGGGGGCGTGAGCACCGGCGCGGCCGCGACCGGCTGCTGGTAGTAGGGGTGGCTGTAGGTCGGCGGGACTCCGCCGGCCTGGCTCGCCCGGAACTCGTTCTCGTTCATGTCCATGAGGTTCGTCCCCGTTCTTGTGAGAATCCTGTGGAGTAACCCAGAAATCCCCTGAGAAGAATTTCCTGAGAGTTCTCAGTCGCGGATCCGTTTCGGCAGGGCGGGCCAGGCGCGGCCGGGGGACAGGTGGCGGGCGAGGCGCGCCCAGCGCTGCGGCGTGACGGTGCCCGCGGGCTCCGCCGGCTGGATTCCCACGTGGCGCAGGGCGCGCCGGTCGAACAGCAGCTGCGCCGGCGCGGTGGGGCGGCGGTAGGCGGTGGACAGCACCGTCCACAGTGCTCGTTCGGCCGATCGGGGGAAGTCGTTGCGGCGGATCGCCAGGTGCGCGGAGTCGACGCGGGGTGGCGGGGAGAAGTGCCGCGCGCCGACCCGGGACACCAGTTCGAGGTCGAAACGGGCGGCCCACCACGCTTGTTCGAGCCGGCTGGGCACGCTGGCGCAGATTCGTTTGGCGAAGCCCCATTCGACGAGCAGTGCCGCGCGGTGGAGCGTCGTGTGGCCGGTGAGGACGCGGCGGAGGATGGTGGTCGACAGCGCGTACGGGATGTTGGCCACGAGGTGGAACCGCCGTCGCGGCAAGGGAATGTCGCGGACGTCGGCGTGCACGACGCGAACGTTCGGTCGATCATCGAATCGGGTGGTCAAGCGGCGCACGAAGTGTTCATCTCGCTCGACAGCGAGAACACGTGCGCCGGTGGCGGCGAGGTGGCGGGTGAGGGCGCCCTGGCCGGCGCCGATCTCCAGGACGAGATCGTCGCCGCCGATGGCGCAGGACTGGACGAGCTGTGCGGCGATCGCCGGTGTGGCAAGGAAATGCACGCCGGCGGACCGCGCGGCACGAGGTGCCGAGGGCATGGGTACTCCACGTCATGAGAGCGGGCAGGAGCTCATGACGCAGCGACTGGCGTTGTGGTGGCTGGAAAAGCCGAGGTGTGCGAGGCAGCCGCTGCGTTAGGCGCGCCGCAAGCGGGCGAACGCCACGCAGGACTGCAACAAGGTACCCATGGCTCCACCGTAGCGGGGCCGGCAACTGCTTTTTCCGGAATTGTCGGTGGGTCCCGCTACCGTCGTCCCATCATCGTCCGACCGAAGGAGAGCAACGATGACGAGCAGTGTGACGGGCACCGTCGAGATCGCCGTGCCGGGGCCGTTCGATCTCACGGCGGCGGCCGGTTTTCTGGAGGGGTTCGCGCCCGCGTCGCGACCGGATGCGGCGGAGGAGCCGGGCACGCTCCGGTTCGCCTTCCCGTTGCCGGGCGGGTGGGTGCACACCGGGGTGCGGGTGCGGCAACGAGCGCCCGGATCGGTCGAAGTGTCAGTGGTGGCGGGGGAAGCCGATGTCGCCGAGGCCGCGCGGCACGTGGCGCGGATCCTGTCGCTCGACGTGGACGGCTCCGGTTTCGCCGCGGTCGGCGAGCGTGATCCGGTGGTGGGTGCGTTACAGGCGCGGTATCCCGGGTTGCGGCCGGTGTTGTTCACGTCGCCGTACGAGGCCGCCTGCTGGGCGATCATCGGGCAGCGGATCCGGTTCACGCAGGCGGCTCTGTTCAAGCAACGGATCGCCGAACTGCACGGCAGGCAGCTGGATGTGGATGGGCGTCCGTTGTGGTCGTTCCCGGCGCCGGCGGAGTTGCTGGAGATGCCCGCGCCGCCGTGGCTGCCGGAGATCAAAGTGGACCGTCTGCGCGTGGTCGCCGAGGCCGCGCTGACCGGCGTCCTCGACCCGGCTGCCCTGCGCGCCGCGGACCCGGCAGACGCCCTGGAGACGTTGCGGGCCTTGCCCGGCATCGGAGCGTTCTCGGCGCAGCTGATCCTGATCCGCGGTGCCGGGCACCCGGACGTCTTCCCCGCCGACGAGCGGTACCTGCTGGAGGAGATGCGCCACGCCTACATCCGCCCCGCTGCGACGCCCGCGGAACTGACCTCGATCGCCGACGCGTGGGCCCCGTACCGCAGCTGGGCGGCCCTGCTGTTCCGCGTGGCCCGCGACCGCCGCCCGAAACCCACAGCAGTGACGACGAAGGAGGTGCCGACGCAAGCCGCCTGAGCCCGGCCGCCCTCCCCGCGCCAGCCCTCACCCAGCCCCGCCCGACAGCGGGCGCCCGCTTCCGGCGGTCTGGGTGGGTCACTGAGCCTTGCCGTTGCCGTTGCCGTTGCCGTTGCCGTTGCCGTTGCCACGCTTCGGTGCCCGGTGCCCGGTGCCCGGTGCCCGGTGCCCGGTTCCCGGTGCCCGTGCCCGTGCCCGTGCCCGGTGCCGCTGGCGTTGGCGCTGCCGTTGGCGCTGGCGTTGGCGCTGGCGTTGGCGCTGCCGCCGGCGTTGGCGCTGCCGCCGGCGTTGGCGCTGCCGCCG
>NZ_JBEXTZ010000072.1:0-45393 GCF_040614195.1 Amycolatopsis sp. NPDC006125 | reverse complement strand
CAACACAGCACCTCTAACACTCTTTCCCTACCCGCCGCTCTTCCGATCTCGGCCCGGCGCGTGGCCCGGCGGCGATCGCCGCGGCGCACGCGGAGGCGGTCCGGTGCCTGCGGGCGTTGCTGGCGCTGGGCCGGTCCGGCGAGGGGGCGTCCGCGGGCGGGCTCGGGTTCCTCGGGGTGCTGCTCGGCGAGCGCGGCGATCTGACCGGTTTCGTGTGGCGCACGCTCGGCCCGGTGCTCGACTACGACGAGCGGCGCGGCACCGACTTGACCGGCACGCTGCACGCGTACTTCGCGGTGGGCGGCAACCTGACGCGGGCGAAGGAGGCGTTGCACGTGCATGTCAACACGGTGGTGCAGCGGCTGGACCGGATAGCGACCCTGCTCGGCGACGACTGGCAGGAGCCGGGGCGGGCGCTGGAGATCCAGCTCGCGCTGCGGGTGCAACGCTTGACGGGGCGGCGGAGCGGGTAGCCGGGGGCCGACGAAGGGAGGCCCGATGAACGTGACCGCGGGTGATCTGAAGGCGCTGCTGGACGCCGGGAACGGCGCGCAGCTGGTCCTGCAGGAGGGCAGCCTCGCGGTGCTGCCTGCCGAGGAGCTGCCCCGCCACGAGGGCGCGATGACGGTCATCGAGCGCGAGACGCTGCGGCAGCGGGTGGGGGAGCAGCCGGAGGACCGTGAGCTGGATGAGCAGGCCGCGATCCTGTCGACCCAGATCGACACGCTCGGCGCTTGACTCGGCCTGACTCGGGCGAGAATTCGTCAGCGCGATCCGGCGGCCACCAGCCTCGCGGTGATCGGTTCGAGCTCGGGGATCAGCTCTCGAGCTCGGCGGGGGAAATGCCACAGCCGGGCGACCGGATCACCCGGCACCGCACGCGCAGCCCGGCGTACATCACCCGCCCCGCGGTGGGCGCGCTCGTCGCGGCCTTGGTGGTCAGGTCGGCGGCGCGCACCAGGCCCGGGGAGCCGGCCGGCTCGTCGCCGAGGATTCGCCGCAGGGAGGCCGCGCTGCCCCGTTCCCGCGCAGCCGCGGACGCTTCGCGATGTGCCGCGCGGCCTCCCCGTGGGCGAAGCCAGATCCGCTCCACGAGCTGGAACATGCGACGGGCGATGAGCCGGCTCAGCGGGCGTAGCCGGCCAGTTCGGGTTCCGCCGGCGCGTGAGGGTACAGCGCGACCTGCGTCGCCACCACCGTGGCCATCTGCACCTCGTCCACGGCGAGGTGCAGCGGGTCCACGCCGGGCATCAGCAGGCGCGTGCAGACGTCCGCGGGCAGCCGCGCGGGGTCGGCCGGGCCGTCGTGCGTGAGGGCGTCCACCACCAGCGCGAACGCGACCCCGTCGGTGGTGCCGGTGGTCAGGTGGTCGGCCACGTGCGCGGGACACACCTCCTGCAGGCCGACGTTGCTGATCCGCCCCTGCCCGGTGTGCAGCGAGCTGCTGCCGTAGTCGTTCAGGTTGGGCGCGACCACCTCGTCCAGCACCGTGTAGACGTTCGTGTAGTCGATGCCCGCCCAGGTTTCCGCGCCGCTGTTCAGCGCGGTCAGGAACGCCGATCCGGTGCGCTGCTGCCAGAACGCGGGCGCGCAGCCCGGCAGGCAGACGGCCGAAGCGACGACCGTGCCGTGGTTCGACGGCGCCAGCCCGACCACGTCGCTCACCCGCGAGCGAGTGTCCGGCCAGTACTTGAGCGCCCAGCGCGGGACCATGCCGCCCTGGCTGTGCCCGACGATGTCCACGTCGCGCCCGGCCGCGGTGCTGACCGCGCGGATCGCGTGCACGACGTACTCGGCGGCGACCTGGATGTCGGCCATGCCGTTGTCCGGCAGGGCGACCGTGCAGAACGGACGGCCCAGCGCGGTCAGGGCGGGCCCGTAGTTCCAGGCGAAGACCTCCGGCGTCAGCGTCGTCCCGGCGATCAGCAGGATCGGGTTGTGCCCGGACCCGCGGACGTCCCCAGAACACACCAGCGCCGCGTCGAGCGCGGACTCGGGGACCCGCAGCGCGGGGCCGTCCGCGGCGGTGGCGGACGCGGGCGCCAGCACCGCGCCCACGAGGACCAGCAGGGCGAGCAGCGATCGCTTCATGACCGTCCTTCCGGCACACTCCGTCGTGTGGACCGAGGGGATCTTGTCACGCCGGCGGCCGGGGAAGCGACTTCACGGTGGTGAACGCCTTCGTGATCCGCGCCGCCCAGGTCTTCGACGGCGAACGCACCCACCGCGACCTGCCGGTTCTCGTCCAGGACGGCGCCATCGCGCGGCTCGGTGGCCCGGTGCCGGACTGGCCGGTCGTCGACTCGCCGGGCACGTTGCTGCCCGGCCTGATCGACATGCACACCCACCTCTGCGGCGACGGCGGGTTCGGCGCGCTGGACCGGCTCGCGGACTACTCCGAGGACGAGCTGGACGACGTGATCGAGCGGGCGTTGCGCACGCAGCTGGCCGCCGGGGTCACCAGCGTGCGCGACCTCGGCGATCGCCGGTACGCCACGCTGCGCTGGCGCGGCCGTCCCGGCCTGCCGTCGATCCTCGCCGCGGGGCCGCCGATCACCAGTCCCCGCGGGCACTGCTGGAACATGGGCGGCGAGGCGAGCGGCGCCGACGGCCTGCGCGCGGCCGTCGCCGAGCGGGCCGAGCGTGGCGTGGACGTCGTCAAGGTGATGGCCAGCGGTGGCGGCATGACGCCGGGCACCGACATCATGGCCTGCCAGTTCACCCTCGACGAGCTGCGGCTGATCGTCGAGGAGGCCCACGCGGCCGGGCTGCCGGTGACCGCGCACGCGCACGGCACGCCGTCGGTGGAGCAGGCGGTGGCAGCGGGCGTGGACGGGATCGAGCACTGCAGCTGCTTCACGCCCGAGGGCATCCGGATGAGCGACGAGCTGGCCGCCGCGATCGCCGCGCGCGGGATCACCGTGTGCCCCACGCTCGGGGCGGTCGGCGAGATGACGCCGCCGCCCGCGTTGCGCGAGTTCCTGGAACGGACGGGTTCCACGATCCGCGACCGGATCGGCCAAGTCGTGCGGATGGCGGACGCCGGAGTGCGAATCGTCTCCGGCGGCGACTCGGGTATTTCGCCGGGCAAGCCGCACGGCATGCTGGCGACATCGGTGGAGTGGCTGGTGGACGGCGGAATCCCGGCGGAAGCGGCGCTCGCTTCGGCGACGTCGGTGGCCGCGGAGGTGGCGGGTTTGGATCGCAAGGGCCGTATCCGGCCGGGTTTTGACGCGGATCTGCTGTTGGTGGATGGCGATCCGTTGAGGGACGTCACGGCGTTGGCGCGTCCGGTGGGGGTGTGGCTGGCGGGCGCGCGGGTGCGGTGACCGCTGCGGCAGGTCGATGGCACCGGCGCTCCACGCGCGCAGCTTCTCCGGGTTGCGCACCGCCCAAATGCGCCGGATCCTCCCGCCTGCGATCTCGAACGCGTACACCGAAACGGTGACACCGTCCTGCTGCGCGATCAGGCACGGCTGTCCGTTGACGGTGCGCTCCAGGAGCGTGTGCCCGCGGAACCGGTGCTCGAGGCGGCCCAGCGCGCTCAGGATCCGTTCGGCGCCCTCGACCGGGTGGAGCACCGTGCTCACCAGGCCGCCGCCGTCGCTGATCGCCGTGGCGTCGGGGGTGAGCAGGCCGAGGAGGGCCTCGATGTCACGTGCTTCCCAGGCCCGTTTGAAGTCCCGGACGACCCGACTCGATGACGCCGGCCGAGCGCGTCGCGTTCATCCTGCACGACGTCTTCCGGTATCCGTTCGCCGAAATCGCCGAGATCGTCGGCCGCACCCCGGCGGCGTGCCGCCAGCTGGCCTCGTCGGCGCGCCGCCATGCTGACCGACTCGTCGAGCGTCACCCGGTCGGCCGGGTCGGCCGGGCACCACTCCCGACTGTCCGGCACCGGCTCGGGAATCCATTCCCCCACATAGGTTTCCCGCCGCGCATGGGCCGAGGACAGCACGTTGAGGCACAGGCGGCCGGCGACCTTCGTCAGCCAGGCGCCGGGTGCGGCGATGGCGTCCTGCTCGTCGCGGGACATGGCGTACCAGCGGGCGTAGGTCTCCTGGACCACGTCCTCGGCCAGCGAACCGAGCAGCCGGTACGCCGGCGCCCTCGCGGCCAATCGCCTGCGGATGCGCGACGACCTGGACGTCACGCTAGTCAACCCCCGTCCGGCGTTCGTCGACCGCGTCCGGCTGCACCAGTTCGTCGCGGGCGCCGGAGAGGCCACAGGGGACTACGGCACGTTGCTCGACGACGGCGTCCACCTGGTCGTCGACACCGCCACGCGCATCGACACCGCCGCCCGCGCCGTGCGGCTGGCCGCGAGCTGGGCTACGACTACCTGGTCTACGCGGTCGGCAGCACCGCGGCGGCGCCCGCGGTGCCCGGGGCGGCCGAATTCGCCGTCCCGATCGCCGAACTGGAGTCCGCGCGGCGGCTGCGTGACGAGCTGGCGGCGCTGCCACCGGAAGCGCCGGTCACGGTGCTCGGCGGCGGGCTGACCGGCATCGAGACCGCCGCCGAGCTGGCCGAACGGGGACGCCGGGTCACCCTGGTGTGCGGCGGGACGCTGGCGCCTTCGTTGAGCGGGCGGCCGCCGGTACATCGCCAAGTGGCTGTCCCGGCACAGGGTCGCGGTGGCCGAGACCGTCAAGGTCGCCGAAGTCCGGCCGGACGCGGTCGTCTTCGCCGACGGCACGACGCGGCCGAGCGCGCTGACGATCTGGAGCGCGGGCTTCGCCGCGCCGGAGGTCGCGGCCGCGAGTGGGCTGCGCACCGGCGACCTCGGCCGTCTGCTCACCGACGAGACGCTGACCAGCATCGACGACCACCGGATCGTCGCGGCGGGCGACTCCGCCGCGCCGTCGGGCCTGCCGCTGCGGATGAGCTGTCAGGTCGCCGGCCCGCTCGGCGCACAGGCCGCCGACACCGTGTTGAGCCGCATCGCCGGGACCGAACCGCCGGTGCTCGACGTGGGTCTGGCCGGGTCGTGCGTCAGCCTCGGCAGGCACGCCGCCGTGCGGCAGTTCGCCCGCAAGGACGACACCGCGCAGAACTTCCACGTCGGCGGCCGCCTCGGCGCGGCCTACAAGGAGCTGACCTGCAAGCTCGGTGTGCTGAAGATCCGCCGCGAGGCCCGCAAGCCCGGCTCCCTGCGGTGGGTGAAGGGCGGACGGCGGGTCACAGGCCCAGTGACCGCAGCAGCGCCCGCAACTCCGACTCGTACAGCTTCGCCGGGTCGGTGACCTGCGGGCCGAGGTGCCCGTAGACCTCCAGCGAGATCAGGCCGTGCATCCGGCCCCACGTGCGCAGCGACAGGGCCAGCACGGCGGGCGGCAGCCCGGGGAACTCCTCGCGCATGTGCTGGACCAGGGAGGGGCCGAAGTCCTCCCAGGTGAACTCGTCCGGGGCCTGGACCGTCGCCCAGGCCCCGGCGATCAGCTCGGTCAGCAGGGCGCACGCCCGGCGCTCGGCGTCCGCCGCGGCACCGCCTTCGGGGGCGCGGTAGCCGGGCACCGGATCGCCGTAGATGAGCCGGAAGCCCTCCGGGTTGGCGAGCGACCACGCCCGCAACGCGCGGCCCCACGCCAGGATCCGCCCGGCCGGGTCCTCCGTGGGCACGGCGTCCCGCGCGGCTTCGACGGTGTCGACGAGCGAGGTGTAGACGTCCGAGATCAGCGTGGTGATCAGGTCGTCGCGGGTGGGGTAGTAGCCGTAGATCGCGCCGGCCGTCATGCCCATCTCACGCGCGATCGCCCGCAGCGAGATCGCGTCCGGCCCGCCCTTGGCCATCAGCTCCAGCGCGATCGTCTTGATCTCGCGTGCCGTCTCCGCCCGCAGCCGTTCCCGGCGGCTCGTCGTCCCTTCACCCACCTTGACACTGTACGGCGTTGGTCTACTATTCGCCGTGTTGCTACTACACGCCGTGTAGTAAACGAACGCCGTTGAGGAGACGTGATGGCGAGAGCAGTCCTGTTCGACCGGCTCGGCGGGCCCGAGGTGCTGCGGGTCGAGGACCGGCCGGTGCCCGAGCCCGGCCCCGGCGAGGTCCGGATCCGGGTGGACGCGATCGGACTCAACAGGGCGGAGGCGCTGTTCCGCGCGGGCACCTACTACGAGCAGCCGGTCCTGCCGGGGTCCCGGATCGGCTACGAGGCGGCCGGGGTGGTCGAAACCGGTGCCGAGGGCTTCCCCGAGGGCACCGAGATCAGCACCCTCGCCTCGTTCTCGATGCGGGACTACGGGGTGTACGGCGACCGGGTCGTGGTGCCGGTGTCGAGCCTGGTCCGCCGCACGGTCGACGAGGTCACCGGCGCGTCGGTCTGGCTGACGCACCAGACCGCGTACGGCGCGCTGGTCGAGCGCGGCGGCCTGCGGCCGGGCGACACCGTGCTGATCACCGCCGCCTCGAGCGGGGTCGGCATCGCCGCGATCCAGATCGCCAACCACCTGGGCGCGGTGCCGATCGCGGTGACCCGCACCGCCGCGAAGCGGGACCAGCTGCTCGCGGCCGGCGCCGCGCACGTCGTCACGCTCGACTCGCAGGACCTGGTCAAGGAGGTCCGCGCGCTGACCGGCGGCGACGGCGCCACGATGACGTTCGACCCGGTCGGCGGCCCCGGCGTGGTGGACCTGGTCGAGGCCACCGCCGTCGGCGGGCTGCTCGTCCTCTACGGCTGGATGGCCGGTGAACCCACCCCGCTGCCGATGAACTGGGATCGTCAGGTCACGCTGTTCGGCTACGGCAACGGCAGCTACGTCGCGCGGAACCCGGAGCGCCGGCGCCGGTCGGAGCACTTCATCAACGCCGGCCTGCGCATCGGCACTCTGCGCCCGGCGGTGGACCGCGTGTTCGACGACCTGGCCGACATCGTCGAGGCGCACGCGCACCTGGAGTCGAACGCCCAGGTGGGCAAGGTCGTGGTCCGCGTTCGTCACTGAGCGAGTGAACCCCCGCCGGCGCGGGTAGCCCTCTCGGCGAAGCGAAGGAGGTCACCGTGTCGACGGACAAGAAGGACGTCATCGCGTTGCTGGAGGACCAGCACCAGGAGATCCGCCGCCTGTTCGGCGTGGTCGAACGCGCGAAGGGGGATGAGCGCAAGGACGCCTTCCGCGACCTCGTGCGGCTGCTGTCGGTCCACGAGACCGCGGAGGAGGAACTGGTCCACCCCGAGGTGCGGCGCCAGGAGGGCGGCGAGCCGATCGTCGAGGCCCGCATCGGCGAGGAGCACCGCGCCAAGGAACTGCTGTCCACATTGGACGACATGGGCCCGGACGCGGAGGGCTTCGACACCCTGCTGATCCAGCTGCGGGACGACGTGCTCGCCCACGCCGAGCACGAGGAGCGGTCGGAGTTCCCGCTGCTGCGCCAGGCCTACGACAGCAAGCGGCTGGAGGCGATGGCCGACACGGTGCGGGCGGCCGAGGCCGTGGCCCCGACGCGCCCGCACCCGGGAACGGAAGGCGCCGCGAAGAACATGCTGCTCGGCCCGCCGGCCGCCTTGATGGACCGAGCCCGCGACGCCATCCGGAGCGTGCTCAAGCGCTGACGCCCCGGAATCCGGCCGCCCGCCGCGAGGCGGGCGGCCGGTTCCGCGTCACAGACCGACCCGCACCACGCTGCCGCTGCCCGGCGCGCCGGGCGGGTTCGGGCACGCGCCGCAGTTCGACACGTACGCCTTGCCGTCACGCAGCGCCAGCCCGCCGGGCATGGTGAGCTGCTGCGTCACGATGTGCTGCGCGCCGTTCTTGCCGACCTGGATCAACGCGCCCGACGGGTCGCCGCTGAGCAGGCCGTTGTGCGCGATTTCCAGCACGTACAGCTTCCCGTGCGCGAAGCCGATGTCGATGATGTTGGTGAAGCCCTGCGCGTACACCTGCGGCGCCTTGCCCGGCACCACCCGGTACACCCGCGCCGCGCCCTTCGGGAACGGGAAGCCGGTCAGTTCACCGACGTACAGCGCGCCGTCCGGGCCGAGCGCGACCGAGGTCGGAACCGACTGCATCGGGATCTGCGAGCCGTCCGGCGCGGTCGCCATCCTGGTCGGGAACGTGGCGATCGTGTGGATGCGGCCCTTGTCCGGGACCCACAGCAGCGAGTTGCCGCCCGCGTCGACCACGACGCGGCCGCCGGGCAGGGCGAGGACCGAGTTGGGGTTGCTGTCCGGCTCGCCACCGTCGGGGTTGGCCGTTGCCTCGTAACCGGCGATGTCGGCGACCGGTTTTCCGTTGCGCAGCAACCACCCCATGAACTGCTGCCCCTTCGGCGGCAGGTTCGTGCGCACCGCGGGGTTCGCCCCCAGGCCGACGGTGACGTACATGTTGCCCTTGCCGAGGAACGAAACGTCCGACGGGCCGATCGCGCCGGAACCGTCGCGCGCGGCGAGCGACGGCACGCCGCTCAGCACGCGTTTCTGCTGCCCGCGGTCGATCCGCGTGACGCCGCCGGATTCGCCGTAGCAAACTTCGCCCTCGGGACCCGCCATGCACGGGCCGGCGCCCCCGCGTCCGGACTCCGCGACGTACAGGGCCCCGTCAGGCGAGAACGACAGCCCGCGCGGGCTGTGCAGGCCGCCGGCCACTGTGGACACCTTGCCGCCGGCCTCCGCGCTCAGCGGAACCAGCGTCACCGCGAGCGCGGTGGCGGCCGTCAGCAGGATTCGGGATGTTTTCATACGCCCGTCCTTTCACGACGATGTGCCCCCCTTCCGGAGACGGAATCGCGCGGACGAACGTTACGAGGAGATTTCGGTTGAGGGCGCAAGTAAACACGCAGCCGTTGCGTCGGGATTTCCACCAGCTGCCAGGACAGCAGCCCGCACGCGTAGGCCAGCGGCAACGCCAGCGCCATCAGCAGATACGAGTTGCGCACCCCGGCGAACACGATGAGTTGCTGCACCGGCATCGCCCAGATGTACATGCCGTAACTGCCGTAGACCCACTTGTCGTAGCGCGCCAGCCGCCGCGGCCAGTGGTGCGCCCACACGATCGCGCCGTACCCGGCGGCGAACGGCAGCACGATCCGCGCGCAGGGCTGCAGGACAGGCACGAAGTTGACCACCAGGTACACGGCTACGCCCGCGTACGCGGCGGCTCGCGACAGCGGAATCGTTCCGTGGTAACGGTGCATCACCATGCCGATGACGAACGCGACACCGAACGCGACCATCGCGCCGACGGGCACGGACAGCAACGACCCGCCGCGGCCCTGGAAGGTGTAGGTGGCGCCGAGGAAACCGTCGAGCACGACGATCCCGGCCAGCAGCGCGAACAACCCGGCCCGGGCGCGGCCGAGCAGACCGGTCAGTCCCGCGACGAGAACCAGCGCGTACCCGGTGGTCTCCATCGGCAGCGTCCACAGCGAGCCATTCGCCGACCATGGGTACGGGTTCTCCGCGAACACGCCGGGAAGCAGGTGCTGCAACGGGTACAGCGCCGCGTTGTGCACCACGTAACCCCAGGTCGCCGTGTCCGTCCAGTACTCGGACGCGTCGAGCACGGTGACCAGTGGACCGATCACGAACGCGGTGAACATGACGACGACGAGCAGCGGCGGCCAGATGCGCAGCACCCGTTTGGCGGCGTACCGCCACCAGGACGCGTCACGCGCCCAGCTGTCGGTGATCTGGAAGCCGCTCATCGCGAAGAAACCCATGAGCGCGAAGTAACCGGGGGACAGGTCCCAGCTCGCCGGCAGGATCGTCAGCCGCTGCGGGTCGACGAGCGGGAACGAGTGCTCGACGACGACCATGCTCGCGCCGATGAGCCGCAGCCACGCGAACCCGGTCTCGGCCTTGGCGTACTTGACGGGGCGGATCTCCTGCGTGCGCTCCGCCGAGTTGTCCACCGGCACCGCTCAGCCCAGCAGTTCGGTCAGCGCGGCGCGCGCGACGTCCGGCCCGAACTGCGCGGCCACCGCGGCCTGACCGGCCCTGGAGAGCCGGAGCCAGAGCGCGTCGTCGGTCAGCAGCGACACGATTCCGGCGGCGATCTCCTCGGCCTTGTCCCCGGCGAGCACCTCCGCGCCGTGCCGCAACCGCATGCCTTCGAACGCCAGCGTCGTGCCGACCACCGGGACACCCGCCGCCAGGCTCTCGCCGACCTTGCCCTTGACGCCGGCGCCGAACCGCAGCGGCGCGACCGACAACCTGGCCGTCTCGTAGAGCGCGTCGAGGGCGGGCACCCAGCCGCGGAACTTCACGCCGTGACCGTCGAGCGTGCGCAGCTCGTTCGTCGGGTCGTGGCCGACCAGGTCGAGCACCGCGTCCGGCACCTGCCTGCGCACCAGCGGCCAGATCTCCCCGGCCAGCCAGTACGCCGCGTCGCGGTTGGGCGGGTGCTCGAAACTGCCCACGAACAACACGCCGGGCCGCCCGTCCGGGCTCGCCTCCGGCCCCGGAGTGTGCACATTGGACAGCACGCTGACCGGCGCGCCCGGCGCGAGGTCGGCCAGCAGGTCGCGTTCGGCGTCGGACACCACCAGCGTGCGGTCGCAGGCGCGCACCAGCGCCAGCTCCAGCTCGCGGTAGAGCTTCGCGCGCTGGTGCAGCATCGTCGACGTCTCCGGCGCGCCGCCCAGCCGCTCCACCAGCTCGGCCTCCCGGGACAGGCGCACGAAGTGCAGGTCGACGGTGTCGAACACGATCCGCGCCTGTGGCGCGCAGATCCGCAGGCGGTCGGCGAGGTGCCAGGCCACGGTCGGCCGGGACAGCAGCGCCAGCCGGATGTGCTTGCCCGCCTCGTGCAGGAACTGCTCGCGCAGGCCGTTGTCGGTGAGCACGGTGATCCCGGCGCGGTGCAGCTGGTCCAGGTACGCCGGGTCGGCGGGCGGCCCCATCGGGCAGAACACCACGCGGTGACCGAGCGCGACCAGCTCGTCCAGCAGGCACCGCAACCGCACCGATCCGGAGTCGCGGTCCGGGGTGGGCACGGTGACGTCGGCGACCAGCACCAGATCGCCGTCGCGCTGGGTCCGGCCGGGCACGCGCTGGCGGGCGATCCACAGCGGCGCGCCCGGGTCGGCCTGCTCCGCGAGGGCACCCGCCCACTTCTCGGTGAAGACCTCGCGGTTGACCTCCTGGTACCGCTTGACGCCCTGCGTGACGTCGGTGCCGTGCGAGACGCCCTCGTGGTGGACGACGACCGCGTCCGGGACCACCACGACGCGCCTGCCCGCGGCGCGGACCGCGAACGCCAGATCGGTGTCCTCGTAGTAGGCGGGGGAGTAGCGCTCGTCGAACCCGCCCAGCCGCTCCCACAGGTCCCGGCGCACGAGGATCGCCGCGCCCGAGCAGTAGTCGACGTCGCGAACGGCCTGGTAGCGCGGGTCCTCCGGGTTGTCGCCGTGGCCGTAGTTGGCGGCGCTGCCGTCGGCGAACACGATGCCGCCGCACTCCTGCAGCCTGCCGTCCGGGTAGACCAGCTTCGCCCCGGCCAGGCCGATGCTCTCGTCGCCGCGGACGACTTCGGTGAGCTCGTCCAGCCAGCCGGGCCGGACCTCGGTGTCGTTGTTCAGCAGCACCAGCAGCTCACCGCGGGCCTGCGCGGCGCCGAGGTTCACGGCGCGCAGGAACCCCAGGTTCTCCGGGGCACGCACGAGCCGGACACCGGGGCACGCGGCGAGCTGCTCGGCCGAATCGTCCGGCGAGGCGTCGTCGACCACCACGACCTCGAACGGCACGCGCGTGCCGCTCTCCTCGATCGCCTGCAGGCAGCGGCGCGTGTAGCTCCACTGCCCGTGCACCGGGACGATGATGCTGACGAGCGGGTCGACGCTGGTCGAGACCGTGACCGGGCCCTCGGTGGCGCGGCGCCGCGGCCGGTAGCGCTCGATGACCTTGCGGTACTTCGGGCCGCCGTCGTCGCTGGTGAGCCGTTCGATCTCGGCGCGCAGGGGCGCGGCGGCGCGTTCGGCGGCCGAGCCGAGCAACGTGAGCTGCGGGTCCAGCATCGTCGCCGCGGCGGGCACCTCCACCGGGTTGTCGGAGGCGACGCCGACGAGGTAGGTGTGCGGCGCGCCGGTGCCGACCGACCAGCTGTCCTCGCCCGTGCGGCGCAGCTGCTGCGACAGCACCGGGCCGTGCTCGCGGTCGCTGGTGAGCACCGAGCCGATCGCCACGTTCTGCCGCAGCACCGTCACGTGCCGGAACGACGCGCCGAGCAGCGCGCGGAACTGCGGCTCGGTCAACTCCTTGACGTGGAAGGGGTTTTCGTTGCCGTGCTCGTGCGTGTAGACGAGGACGTCCGGCGTGCTGGTGAAGAAGACGCCGCCGGGCGCGAGGCGGGCGCGCACCAGCGCCATCAGCTCGTCCTGCTCGGCGACGTGCTCGAGCGCCTCGAAACAGGTGATGACGTCGAACTTCCCGGCGTCGGCGAGCAGGCCCGGGTCGGTCATGGAACCGGTGGTGAACCGCAGGTTCGGCTGCCCGCCGTAGCGCGCGCGGGAGTGCTCGACGCTGGCCTCGTCGATGTCGACGCCGATCACCTCCGACGCGTGGGCGGCCAGCAGCGCGCTGCCGTAGCCCTCGCCGCTGGCGAGGTCGAGGACGCGGCGGCCGAAGGCGTAGCGGGCGGCGAGCGCGTAGCGGTGGTAGTGCTCGTAGATCACCTGGATGTCGTCCGTCCAGGGCACGCAGCGTTCGCCCGTCCAGTCGATCCCCCGAGGTCCCACCATGAGCCGGAAGGCTACCGGTACTGGGGCCGCGGGTGATACTGATGCCCGGTAATCTGCGGCGGGGAGGGAATTACTGACGGTGTCCAGTGACGTCCGCCGGCAGCGCCGGGAACTGACCGTCGGGATCGCGATCATCGTGGTGCTGGCGCTGGGTCTCGCCGTGTCCGCGACTGGGTACCTGCTCACCCGCAACGCCGGCCTCGCCGATCCGCCGGACGCGAAGCCGGCGCCCGAGCACAGCGCGCTGGCCCTCGTCGAACCGCCCGGCGCGCCCGGCCCGAGCGGGCCGTTCACCCTCGCCGCGCTGCGCAGCACGGTGTCGCTGCCGCAGCCGATGGTCGACGTGCTGACCACGGCCGGGATGAGCGACGGGGTGCGCAAGACCGCGGTGCGGGCCGGGGTGACGATCGGCCTGTACGCGCTGGCGACGGGCGACCCGCGCGGGGCGGTGCGGGCGTACGGTGCGGGGGTGGAGCTGCAGGGGCTGGCCGCGGACCGGGACCTGTCGCTGGAGGGTGTGATCGTGTACGGCACCCCGGTGGGCGCCCCGCTGGCCCGCTTCGCTGCGGCGTACGTGCTCTACGACCGCGTGGTGGTGGTCGAAACGGCCGGCCACGGCGACGCGGCGCACGACGTGTTCCGGACGACGCTGCAGCGGCAGATCGAGCTGGCCCCGCCGAGCGACCGCTCCTGACGGCGCGCGGCGGTCTGCGCCGCCGGTGAGGACGTCGTGCTGCCTGAGGTTTGCCACGGTGTCGGATCCGCGGCGGCGGAGGCGCCGCAGGGCGGTTCGCGCACCGGCCGGGACCGGGTGCTCGGCGGATGTTCGGCGGTAGCCGGGAGTGCGACCGCGATCCGGTGTGGACGGTCCTACCAGTCCGCCGAATCCCACGCGCCCAAGCGAAGTCGGCTCTCGAAGCGGTGCTCCGCGCCGGTCAGCGGGTCGGTGAACGCGAGCACCTTCGCCAGCAGCTGCAGCGGACGGCGGAACTCACCGGGCGGCACCTCCCGCACCTCCGGGTACAGCGGATCGCCCAGGATCGGGATTCCCAGCGAGTTCAGGTGCACCCGCAGCTGGTGCGTGCGGCCGGTTTCGGGCACCAGCCGGTAGCGGCCCAGCCCGTCGCGGTGCTCGATCAGCTCCACGTGCGTCCGCGCGTTCACCGGCCCCGGCAGCTCCCGCGCGGTGAGCACGCCGCGCTTCTTCACGATCCGGCTCTCCACCACACGCGGCAGCGCCAGCTCCGGCGAGTAGGGCGCGATCGCCTCGTACTCCTTGTGCACCAGGCGATCCCGGAACAGGTTCTGGTACGCGCTGCGGTGCGCCGCGGTCTTGACGAACATCAGCACACCCGCCGTCAGCCGGTCGAGGCGGTGCGCGGGGGAGAGTTCCGGCAGGCCCCGCGTGTGCCGCAGCCGCACCAGCGCGGTCTCCCGGACGTGCCCGCCACGCGGCGTGGTGGCCAGGAAGTGCGGCTTGTCGACCACCAGCAGGACGTCGTCCTCGTGCAGCACGGTCAGCTCGAACGGCACCGGCACCTCGTCGCAGCGGTCCCGGTGGAACCACAGGAAAGTGCTGGGCGTGAACGGCGTCGTGGCGTCGATCGGCCCGTCCACCCCGACGATCGCGCCCTCGGCCAGCATCGCGTCGATCACCGCCGGGTCTAGCTTGGTCAGCTTGCGCACCAGGTAGTCGCGGATGGTGTCCCACGGGCCGTCCGGCGGGGTCCGGATGCGCGCCGCGTTGACCCCGTCACGCGGCGGCAGCGGGGACGGGGGCGGCTTGCGTCTCATCGGTCAGCACTGTAGCGAGGGGCCACCGCGCCCGCCGCGACCACCGCCACCGCCGCGACCAGCGCGAACAGCACGAACCCCGCCGAGTGGGCCAGCGCCGCGGCTCCACCGCGTCCATCACCAGGTTGCGCAGCGTCGCGAAGCGCAGCCCGTAGCCCGCGCCGACCAGCGCGTTCGCGGCGTACACAGACCGTGCACGCAGGCCAGCAGCGCGAACCGGGGCAGGCTCCGCGACCTGTTCGGGCACCGGCGGGTGCTGCTGGCCTGCCTCGGGCTGTCGCGGTGGGCACGGTCGCCTGCGCGCCGCCACGCTGCGGGGAGTGACCGATCCGCCACCCCCCCGCCGGCCAACTCGCTGCCCCGAGCAGCCGCCTCCTGGTCTTCCTGGACGTCGTGCTGGGCCGCGCCCACCGCGAGGTGCACGGCGACCCCACCACGCCGGAACGCAACGCCGGGATCTTCGAAGCCGCACGGGCGAGCTCGGCAGCGCCTACACTGAAAGCACTGGTACCGCACCTGCGCGCCGCCACCGCCGACGAGATCTTCGACGCGGAGCTCGACATGCTCGTCGGCGCGATCCACGCCGCACGGCGGCAGTAGGCCGCAATCCCCGGGGTTGTCGGTGCCCTCCGTTACCCTGCATACGCGCGGCGCCCTGGTGCCGCACCACCCCAATCGCTACTGGGAGAGAAGATCCTGTGACTGCTTCTGCTGAGCCTCTCTACGGGGCCGACGACCTTACCCACCTGGAAGGCCTGGAAGCGGTCCGGAAGCGCCCCGGCATGTACATCGGGTCGACCGACAGCCGCGGCGTGAACCACCTGTTCACCGAGATCGTCGACAACTCGACGGACGAGGGTGTCGCAGGTCACGCCACGAAGGTGGTCGTCACGTTGCACGCGGACGGCAGCGTCCAGGTCGACGACGACGGCCGCGGCATCCCGACCGGTGTGCACGCCAAGTCCGGTCTGTCCGGCGTCGAGCTGGTGCTCACCCGGCTGCACGCGGGCGGCAAGTTCGGCGGCTCCGGCTACAAGACCTCGGGTGGCCTGCACGGCGTCGGCGCTTCCGCGGTCAACGCGTTGTCGCACCGTTTCGACGTCACCGTCCGCAACGGCGGCAAGGTGCACGAGATGTCCTTCGCGCACGGCACGCCGGGCGTGTTCGACGGCCCCGGCCCGAAGGCGAAGTTCACGCCGCAGCCCGGGCTGCGCGTCCGGGGCAAGATGAAGCGCGGCGAGCGCACCGGCACGTCCATCCGCTACTGGCACGACTCGCGGTACTTCGAGAAGGGCGCGGAGCTCGACGTCGAGCAGGTGCGCACCAAGCTGCGCAACACCGCGTTCCTCGTGCCGGGCGTCACGTACGTGCTGCGCACCGCCACCGAGGGGTCGATCAGCGAGGAGACCTTCCACTTCCCCAACGGCCTCGCGGACATGGTGGAGTACCTCGCGCCGTCGGACGAGAAGCCGGTGTCCGGCACGCTGATCATCCGCGGCGAGGGCTCGTACAAGGAGAACGCGGCCGACGCCAACGGCGTCATGCGGTCCAATGTGGAGCGTCACGCCGAGGTCGAGATCGCGCTGCGCTGGGGCACCGGGTACGAGCGCACGGTCGAGTGCTTCACCAACACCATCCGCAACGTGCACGGCGGCACCCACCGCCGCGGCTTCGACCGCGGGGCGACGAAGGCGTTGCAGGAAGCCATTTCCCGCACCCGCGGCCTGCTGAAGGCCAAGGAGGACCTGCCGACGCTCGACGATGTGCTCGAGGGCATGACGGCGGTCGTCCACGTGCGCATCCCGGAGCCGCAGTTCACCTCGCAGACCAAGGACGAGCTGTCCACCTCCGGCATAACCCGCGTGGTGCAGGGCATCGTGGAGCGGCACCTCAAGGAGTGGACGGAGAACCGCAAGACCAAGGCCGAGGCCAAGGTCGTGCTGCAGAAGATCGTGGACGCCGCGCGCGTGCGGCTGACGCAGAAGCAGCAGAAGGACGCGGCGCGCCGCAAGACCGCGCTGGAGGGCGCGGCGATGCCGCCGAAGCTCGTCGACTGCCGCACCACCGGCATCTCGCGCAGCGAGCTGTTCCTCGTCGAGGGCGACAGCGCGCTCGGGTCGGCCCGCATGGCGCGCGTGTCGGAGTACCAGGCGCTGCTGCCGTTGCGCGGCAAGATCCTGAACGTGCAGAAGGCCTCGCTCGGCGACACGCTGAAGAACGCCGAGATCGCCTCGATCGTGCAGGTGCTCGGCGCGGGCACTGGCCGCACCTTCGACCTGTCCGCGATGCGCTACGGCCGCGTCATCCTGATGGCCGACGCCGACGTCGACGGCTCGCACATCCGGACGCTGCTGATCACCCTGTTCGCGAAGTACATGCGGCCGGTGATCGAGGACGGCAGGCTGTTCGCCGCGATGCCGCCGCTGCACAAGATCGTCACGAAGGGCCGCAACCCCGAGACCATCTTCACCTTCACGCAGCGCGAGATGGAGCAGAAGGTCGCCGAGCTGGAGGCCGCAGGCAAGCAGATCGTCAAGCCGGTCCCGCGGTTCAAGGGCCTCGGCGAGATGGACGCCGACGAGCTGTGGGAGACCACGATGAACCCGGCGACGCGCTCGGTCCGCCGCATCACGCTGGACGACGCGGAGGCCGCGGAGGCCGCGCTGGAGCTGCTGATGGGGGAGAAGGTCGAACCCCGGCGCAACTGGCTCGTCGAATCCGCCGCCCGCGTGGACCGCGAAGCGATCGACGTCTGAGTTCCCCCTAGGAGACAACAGCAATGGCACGCCGATCCAAGACAGCCGTCACCCGGGTCGATCCGGCAGCGTTCGACCAGGCCGGCGCGCAGGTCTTCGAGAACCCGGTCAAGACCGAGATCGAGGACTCCTACCTGGAGTACGCCTACTCGGTCATCCACTCCCGCGCGCTGCCCGACGCGCGCGACGGCCTCAAGCCGGTGCACCGCCGGATCCTGTTCTCGATGAACGAGGCAGGCTACCGGCCCAACCACGCGTACGTGAAGTCCTCGCGCGTGGTCGGCGACGTGATGGGCCGCTACCACCCGCACGGTGACACGGCGATCTACGACGCGATGGTCCGCCTGGCGCAGGACTTCTCGATGAACGCGCCGCTCATCGACGGCCACGGCAACTTCGGCAGCCCGGACGACGGCCCGGCCGCGTCCCGGTACACCGAGGCGCGCATGTCGCCGGAGGCGATGCTGCTCGTCGGCGAGCTGGGCGAGGAGACCGTCGACTTCCGGCCGAACTACGACGGTTCCCTGATGGAGCCGTCGGTGCTGCCCGCCGCGTACCCGAACCTGCTGGTCAACGGCACGTCCGGCATCGCGGTCGGCATGGCGACCAACATGATCCCGCACAACATGGGCGAGGTCATCGCGGCCGCGCGGTGGCTGATCAACCACCCCGGCGCCACCCTGGACAAGCTGATGGAGTTCGTGCCGGGCCCCGACCTGCCGACCGGCGGGATGCTGCTGGGCCTGGACGAGGTGCGCAAGGCGTACGAGACCGGCCGCGGCGTGGTCCGGATGCGGGCGAAGGTCGAGATCGGCCCGCTGCCCGGCAGCCGCGGCCGCCAGGCGATCACGGTCACCGAGCTGCCCTACGGCGTCGGGCCGGAGAAGGTGATCGAGAAGATCACCGAGGAGGTCAACAAGTCCAAGCGGCTGACCGGGATCGCCGACGTCAAGGACCTCACCGACCGCGAGAACGGCACGCGCCTGGTCATCGAGTGCAAGGTGGGCGTCAACCCGAACCCGCTGCTGGCCGACCTCTACCGGCTCACGCCGCTGGAGCAGTCGTTCGGCATCAACAACCTGGTGCTGGTCGACGGACAGCCGCAGACGCTGGGGCTCAAGCAGCTGCTCGAGGTGTTCCTGGAGCACCGCTACGACGTGGTCACGCGGCGCACGAAGTACCGGCGCCGCAAGCGCGAGGAGCGGCTGCACCTGGTCGAGGGCCTGCTGATCGCGTTGCTGGACATCGACAAGGTGATCCGGCTGATCCGCAACAGCGACGACGCCGCGCAGGCCAAGGACGGCCTGATGAAGCGGTTCAAGCTGTCCGAGATCCAGGCCACCTACATCCTGGACACGCCGCTGCGCCGGCTCACCAAGTACGACAAGCTCGAACTCGAGGACGAGCAGGAGAAGCTGCGCGCCGAGATCGCCGAGCTGACCAAGATCCTCGACGACGACCGCGAGCTGAAGAAGGTCGTCTCCAACGAGCTGGCCAAGATCGCCAAGGACTTCAAGACCGAGCGGCGCACCGCGCTGATCGACGGCGACCTCAAGGAGGTGCTGGCCGCGTCGAAGCCGGCCGGGCCGCTGGAGGTCGCCGACGACCCGTGCCAGGTGATCCTGTCCGCCACCGGCCTGGTCGCCCGCACGGCGGCCGAGTCGGAGGAGGCGCCGGAGGGTCGCCGCCGCAACGGCCGGGTGAAGCACGACGCGGTCGCGGCGATGGTGCACTCGACCGCGCGCGGCCAGGTGCTGCTGGTGACCAGCCGCGGGCGGGCGTTCAAGACGGACGTGCTGCCGCTGCCCGTGCTGCCGGAGCAGTCCGGGACGGTGTCGCTGCGCGGCGGGATGGCCGCGCGGGAGCTGGTGCCGCTGGACAAGGGCGAGAAGGTCATCGGCATCGCGCCGCTGGGCGAGCAGGCGGCCGGGTCGCCCGGTCTCGCGCTGGGCACCCGGCAGGGCGTGGTGAAGGTGGTGGCGCCGGACTGGCCGGTGCGGTCCGACGAGTTCGAGATCATCGGGTTGAAGGACGGCGACGAGGTCGTCGGCGCGGCGTGGCTGGCCGATGGTGAGGAGACGTTCGCGTTCGTCACGTCGGACGCCTCGCTGCTGCGGTTCCCGGCTTCGCTGGTGCGGCCGCAGGGCCTCAAGGGCGGCGGCATGGCGGGCATCAAGCTCGCCGCGGACGCCGACGTGGTGTTCTTCGGGGCGATCCGCACGGACGACGCAGAGCACGGCGAGCCGATGGTGGTGACGGCCACGGGGGCGAGCGTGAAGATGACGCCGTTCGCCGAGTACCCGGCGAAGGGCCGCGCGACCGGCGGGGTGCGGGCGCAGCGCTTCCTGAAGGGGGAGACGCGCCTGACGGTCGGCTGGGTGGGCCCCCGGCCCGCCGGAGCGTCGAAGAACGGCGACCCGGTGGAGCTCCCGGAGCCCACCGTCCGCCGCGACGCCTCGGGAGCCCCCCACCCCGGCCCGGACGTCATCGGACACCTCATCGAGCGAGGGTGATTCCGGTGCGGGCCCGCGCTTCCGGGCGCGGGGCCGCAGGCTCGGGCCGCAGGGTCGGCCGCAACACCGGGCGCAAGACCGGCCCGGCTGCGAAGCCGGGCCGCGACGCCAGGTAGTGAGACTGGGTCGCACCACTGGTCGCGTCATCGGCCGCAAGGCCGGACGTGGCCGCGGGTCCGGGTCGAAACACCAAACCCCGTGGCGCCGGCCCGGCAACGCGGGCCCGCCGAGGTCCAACACCGGCCCGGCAAAACCGAGCCCGGCAAACCGAGCCCGTGGCGCTGGACGCCCCCGCGCCACCCGAACGAGTGATTTTGTGGAGGCGGCCGGCCGATGACGGAAGATCGTTCGGTCCTCACCCGCCCGGCGCCGGAGCCGGACGGGCAGCTCCGCTACGGCCCGGAGCCCGACCACGTCGCCGACCACTGGCTGGGCCGCCCGGACGCGCCCTTGATCGTCGTCGTCCACGGGGGCTTCTGGCGGCCCGCCTACGACCGGCTGCACACCCGGCCGATGGCGTCGGCCCTGGCACGGACGGGCGCGAACGTCCTCTCGATCGAGTACCGCCGCGTCCCCGGCGAGCCCCGCCTCGCCGCCGCCGACGTCGCCGCCGCGCTGCGTGACCTGCCGGTGAAACTCGCCGGGCAGTTCGACGGGCGCGTGGTCCTGACCGGGCATTCCGCGGGCGGCCACCTCGCCCTGCTGGCCGCGGCGACCGCGCCCCCACCAGGCCTCACCGCCACCGTCGCGCTGGCGCCGGTCGCCGACCTCGCCCTGGCCACGCGGCTCGGCCTCGGCGACGGCGCCGTCCGCGCGTTCCTCGGCGACGTCCCGCCGGACGGACTCGACCCGGCGCGGTTGTCGTCGCCGGCCGGGCTCGTCGTGCTCGTGCACGGCGACGCGGACGAGGTGGTTCCCCCGGAGCTCTCCCGCGCCTACCGGGAGGTCAACCCCGGTGCGCGTCTGATCGTCCTCCCCAATGCGGGCCATTTCGCGTTGATCGACCCGGACAGCACCGCCTGGCCTGCGGTATCGTCGACCCTGCTCGCCCCGGCAACTCAGGCGGAACCGTGGCGGGAATGACCCGAATCCTCGGAAACCACAGGTTTCTACGACCTGGGCAGGGGCTAGTCTCGCATCATGTCCACATCGGCCAGCGCGCGACTGGAAGCTGAACACAAGCTCCAGCGCATCGGTCTCGTCAGCGACAGCGCGCTCGCCCACCTCACCACCGAGGACCTGCTTCCCGAGCTCCTGGACCGCGTCCGCCAGGTCCTGCATTCCGACACCGCCGCTGTCCTGCTGCTCGAACCGGGCGGTCGGGAGCTGGTGGCGGTCGCCGCGCGCGGCATCGAGACCGAGGTGGCGCAGGGCGTCCGCGTGCCGGTCGGCAAGGGCTTCGCCGGGCAGGTCGTCGCCCGCCGCGAGCCGGTGCAGCTGCAGCGGGTCGACTCGACGACGGTGGTCAACCGGCTGCTCTGGGAGAAGGGCCTGCAGACCCTGCTGGGCGTCCCGTTGCTGGTCGGCGGCGAGGCCCTGGGCGTGCTGCACGTCGGGTCGCTCTCGCCGCGGGAGTTCACGCCGGAGGACGTCGAGCTGCTCCAGCTGGCCGCCGACCGGATAGCGCTCGCCGCCCACGCCCAGCGCTCCAAGGCCGAGCGCGCGGCGGCCGCCGAGCTGCAGCGCAGCCTCCTGCCGACCCAGCTGCCCGCCGTGCCCGGTCTCGAACTCGCCGCGCGGTACGTGCCCGGTGACGAGGGCGCCATCGCCGGCGACTGGTACGACGTGTTCCTCCTGCCCAACGGCTGGCTCGGCGTGGTGATCGGCGACGTGGTCGGGCACGGCCTGCCCGCGGCGATCGTCATGGGCCGGATGCGCAGTGCGTTGCGGGCCTTCGCGCTGGAGGGCGGCGACCCCGCCGAAGTGCTCGCCAACCTTGACCGCAAGATGCAGCACTTCGAGCCGGGGATGATGGCCACCGTGCTGTACGCGCTGATCGAGCCGAACTTCGAGCGCCTGCACGTGTCCTCGGCCGGGCACCTGGTGCCCGTGCAGGGCCGCGAGGGCGAACGGGCCAGGCTGCTCGACGTCGCCGTCGACCCGCCGATCGGCGCCCTGCGAGACGTGCGCCGCCGTGTCACGGTGACGGAGATGCCGCCGGGCTCGGTGGTCTGCTTCTACACCGACGGCCTGGTCGAGCGGCGTGGCGTCGCCCTCGACGACGGGCTCGACCGCCTGCGCGCCGCCGTGCACCCGGGTCAGGCCCAGACCGTCTGCGCCGACGTGATGGCCGAGCTGATCGGCGAGGACACCCCGGACGACGATGTGGCGCTGCTGACCGTGCGCCGCCAGAACGGCGCGGACGTCGGCCCGCTGGAGATGACCGTGCCGGCGGTGCCGGAGTCGTTGAAGGAGGTCCGGTCCGCGATGCGGCGGTGGCTGACCGTCGTCGGCGCGAGCGCGGACGCCACGGCCGACCTGCTGGTCGCGGTCGGCGAGGCCACCTCGAACGCCGTGGAGCACGCCTACGGGCCCGCCGGCGGCGTGATCAAGGTGCGGATTGAACTGCGGGGGCAGGACGTGATCGCGACCGTGTGTGACGAGGGCCGCTGGCGACCGCCGCGTGGCGAGAACCGTGGCCGGGGAACGCTGCTGATGCACCGCTGCGGGGACGAGGTCCGCATCGACCACCACGCGCACGGGACGGAAGTCATGATCCGCCGCACGATCGGGCCCGCGGAATGACGTCGGCCACCGTCGACGCCGAAAACGACGGCGGTCACGTCCTGCTGCGGGTCAGCGGCGAGATCGACCTCGCGAACGCGTCCACCGTCCAGGACCAGATCTTCACCGCGATCGACAACGACGCCATGCGCGTCTCGATCGACCTCACGGACGTAACCTATTTGGACAGTTCGGGCCTGCGTGTGCTGTTCACCCTCGCCGGGCGGCTCAAGGTGCTGCAGATGGAGCTGGACCTGGTCGTCGCGCCCGTGTCACCCGTGCGGCGGGTGCTGGAGATGTCCGGGTTCGAACCGCTCGCCGCGGTGCGTGAGGGTTGATTTCCGCGGGTAGCCCCGGCACATGGTGAGCGTCGGATACTTCCTGTCCAGCGAAGAGCACGGGCCTCGCGAGCTGGTGGAACAGGCGAAGAAGGCGGAACAGGCCGGGTTCGAGCGGTTGTGGATCTCCGACCACTTCCACCCGTGGACCGGTGAGCAGGGCAACAGCCCGTTCGTGTGGTCGGTGATCGGCGCGCTGTCCCAGGCGGTCTCGTTGCCGATCACGACGGCGGTGACCTGCCCGACGGTGCGCATCCACCCGGCGATCATCGCGCAGGCCGCGGCGACGGCGGCCGTGCAGTGCGAGGGCCGGTTCGTGCTCGGGGTCGGCTCGGGTGAGGCGCTCAACGAGCACATCTTCGGCGATCCGTGGCCGCCGGGCTCGCGGCGGCTGGAGATGCTGGAGGAGGCCGTCGAGGTGATCCGCAAGCTGCACACCGGCGAGCAGGTCACCCACTACGGCAAGCACTACACGGTCGAGCAGGCGCGCATCTACACGCTGCCGGAGCAGCCGGTGCCGATCTACGTGTCGGCGTTCGGGCCGAAGACGGCGCGCCGGATCGCGAAGATCGCGGACGGTTTCGCCACGGTGATGCCCGACGGCGAGCTGGTCCACTCCTACCGCGAGGCCGGCGGGCGGGGGCCGATCCAGGGCGGGTTCAAGGTGTGCTGGGCCGATTCGGCGGAGGAGGCGCGGGAGACCGCGCACCGGCTGTGGGCGAGCGACCTGCTGCCCGGCAGCCTCGGCCGGATCCTGCCGACGCCGCGGGACTTCGAACAGGCCGTGCCGGTGGTGACCGAGGAGCAGGTCGCGGGCCAGATCCCGTGCGGCCCGGACGCCGACGCGCACGCGCAGGCGGTGCGCCAGTTCGCCGACGCCGGGTTCGACGAGGTGTACGTGTCGCAGATCGGCCCGGAGCAGGACAAGTTCTTCGACGCCTGGTCGTCGAAGGTGCTGCCTCAGCTCAAGGGCTGAGGGGTGGGCGGACCGCCGGGCGTCCTGCCGACCCCGGCGGTCTGCTGACGCCCGGGTCCCTCAGCTGGGCGCGGGCGAGGAACAACCCCGGCACGGTGATGTTGCCAAACCCCGGGCGCGCACGCGCGCGATGATGGCGAGTCTGATCCAGCGCAGTCCGATCAGCGGTCCCGGGCCAACGGCGGCTTTCAGTGCGGGCCGCCCCGACCCCACCGCTGTGGCTCACGGGCTGAGCGCGAGGCTTGTCGCGGCGAGGGTCAGGAACAGTCCCGGCACCGCGATGTTGCCGAACACCCTGGCACGCACATGCGCGACCAGCGCGCCCGTGAAGAACAACACCAGCCCGGCCGCCGCGGCGATCCCTATCCACCGCACCCCCAGCAGCCCGATCAGCAGCCCCGCGGCGCCGGCGGCCTTCAGCGCCCCCAGCAGCGGCAGCCACGACTCCGGCACGTCCACCGCCGCGGAGTTCGCCAGCACGAACCGCGCCCTGGCGAAGTCCGCGATCGCGATCGCCGCGTTCAGCACGATCGTCAGCACAGTCACCGTCACGTACATGACCACCAGGTTCGCCGCGGCGGCCGCGGCGCGTCCAATACCTGCTCTCATAACCTGAAGGCATGGACGTGGACACGCGCCTGCTCCGCTACTTCGCCGCCGTCGCCGAGGAGGGGCACCTCACGCGCGCGGCGGAGCGGCTCTTCGTGTCCCAGCCCGCGCTCACCAAGCAGATCAAACAGCTCGAAGCGCAGCTCGGCACGACGCTGTTCACCCGCTCCCGCCACGGGATGGCCCTCACCGACGCCGGCCGCGTGCTGGCGGACCGGGTGCCCGCCCTGCTCGACGGGTGGGACCGCGCCTGCCGCGAGACCCGCGCGGCCGGCAAGCGCGTGCTGCGCGTCGGCTTCCTGGCCAGCGCCGCCAACGAGGCGACGCCGGCCATCATCGCCGCGTTCGGCCGCCGCCGTCCGGGGTGGCGGGTCGACATGCGGCAGGCCGCCTGGTCGGACCCGACCGCCGGGCTGGCCGCGGCCGACGTCGACGTCGCGCTGCTGCGCCTCCCGTTCCCCGGCCAGGACGAACTCCGCGTGCGGGAGCTGCTCAGCGAACCCCGCTGGGTCGCGCTGCCCGCCTCCCACCCGCTCGCCCGCCGCGACGAGATCGACTTTCGCGAGCTGTGGGACGAGCCGTACGTCGCCGCCCCGGCCGAGACCGGCTGGTGGCGCGACCACTGGCTCGGCGCGGACGAACGCGAGGGCGGGCCGCGCATCGGCGCGGTGACCGACCAGCCGGACGAGTGGCTGAGCGCGATCGCCAACGGCTACGGCATCGCGCTCGCCCCCGAATCGGCCGCCCGCTTTTACGCCCGGCCGGGCATCGTCTACCGCCCGGTGCGCGGCCTCAGCCCCACCCGCGTCGGCATCGCCTGGCACCCGGCCGACGACGACAACCCGGTCGTCGCCGACTTCGTCGCCTGTTGCCTCGACGCCACCTAGTGCGAATCGCGCGGGACCGAGTGGCCCCGGGATCCGCGCAGGAAGTCGAAGTCCGCGCCCTGGTCGGCCTGCAGCACGTGCTCCGTGTAGAGCCACGTGTACCCGCTGGTGTAGGGCGATTCCGGCGCCTGCCAGGACGCCCGCCGCGCGGCCAGCTCCTCGTCGGACACCTCGACGTTCAGCGTCCGCGCCGCCACATCCAGCGTGATCAGATCACCGGTGCGCACCAGCGCGAGCGGCCCGCCCGCCGCGGACTCCGGTGTCACGTGCAGCACGACCGTGCCGTACCCGGTGCCGCTCATCCGCCCGTCGCAGATCCGGATCATGTCCGTCACGCCCGCCTTCAGCAGCTTGGCGGGCAGCGCGACGTTCGAGACCTCCGGCATGCCCGGGTAGCCCTTCGGCCCGGCGCCGCGGATCACCAGGATGCTCGTCTCGTCCACGTCGAGGTCAGGGTCGTCGGCGACGGCGTGGTAGTCCTCGACCGTGTCGAACACCAGTGCCCGCCCCTGGTGCTTGAGCAGGTGCGGGGACGCGGCCGACTGCTTGATCACCGCGCCACCCGGGCACAGGTTGCCGCGCAGGACCGCGGTGCCGTTGCCGGCCGGCTGGAACGGCTCCTCGACGGTCGTGATCACGTCGGTGTTGAAGTTCTCCGCCCCGGCCACGTTCTCACCGACCGGCTTGCCGGTCACCGAAACGCTGCCGGTGTGCAGCAGACCGGCTTCGGCGAGCTGCCGCATCACCACCGGCAGGCCGCCGGCGTAGCAGAAGTCCTCCATCAGGTACTTGCCCGACGGCATCAGGTTCACCAGCGTCGGGACCTCGCGGATGAGCGTGTCGAAGTCGTCGAGCGTGAGGTCCACCTCGGCGCGCCCGGCGATCGCGAGCAGGTGGATGATCGCGTTCGTCGACCCGCCGATCGCGGCGTTGACCCGGATCGCGTTCTCGAACGCCTCGCGCGTGAGGATGTGCGACGGGCGCAGGTCCTCCTCGACCATATCCACGATCCGCTGCCCGGCGGCCTGCCCGATCTCGAACCGCCGCGCGTCGACCGCGGGCCAGGTCGCCGAGCCGGGCAACTGCATGCCCAGCGCCTCGGCCATGCACGCCATCGTCGACGCGGTGCCCATCGTCATGCAGTGCCCGTTCGAGCGCGCCATGCAGCCCTCGGCGAAGAAGCACTCCTCCTGGGTCATGCGCCCGGCCTTGAGCTCCTCCTCGAACTTCCAGACGTGCGTGCCGGAGCCGACGTCCGCGCCGCGGTACTTGCCGTTGAGCATCGGGCCGCCGGTGACCATCACGGCGGGCAGGTCGACGCTCGCGGCGGCCATCAGCATCGCCGGGGTCGTCTTGTCGCAGCCGGAGAGCAGCACCACGCCGTCGAGCGGGTTGGCGCGGATCAGCTCCTCGACCTCCATCGCCATCAGGTTGCGGTAGAGCATCGCGGTCGGGCGCATCAGCGTCTCGCCGGTGGCCATCGTCGGGAACTCCAGCGGGAACCCGCCCGCCTGCCACACCCCGCGCTTGACCGCCTCCGCCACGCGGGTCAGGTGCGCGTTGCACGGCGCCAGTTCCGACGCGCTGGTCGCGATGCCGATGACCGGCCTGCCGTCGAACACCTCGGCCCCGAAGCCCTGGTTGCGCATCCAGGACCGGTAGATCATCCCCGCGCGGCCGGTCGCCCCGAACCACGCCGCGCTGCGCCTCTGCCCCGTCACGAGCCTGTTCCTCTCCGTCGAGTACGTGCGCTCCGAACGTTAAATCATTCGATGATTCAAGTCCAGGGGCGTCGGAAGTCACAGTGGTTCCGCTGGCCAGAAAGTTGTACAGTCAAAACTGTTATAGAAGTACAACGTTTGGGGTGCGTGTGCCGGAACTGTCCCAGCGACGTCGGCTCCTGGTGCTGGCGATCTGCTGCCTGAGCCTGTTCGTCGTCTCGATGGACACCACGATCGTCAACCTCGCGCTGCCGTCGATCGAGCGCGACTTCTCCGCCGGCGTGTCGAGTCTGCAGTGGACGATCGACGCCTACACGCTGGTGCTGGCCAGCCTGCTGATGCTGTCCGGCTCGACCGCCGACCGGATCGGGCGACGGCGCACGTTCCAGGCCGGGCTGGTGCTGTTCACGCTCGGCTCCCTGCTGTGCAGCGTCGCGCCGAACATCGGGCTGCTCATCGCCTTCCGGATGGTGCAGGCGGTCGGCGGCAGCATGCTGAACCCGGTCGCGATGTCGATCATCACCAACACCTTCACCGACGCGCGGGAACGAGCGCGTGCGATCGGGATCTGGGGCGCGGTCGTCGGGCTGAGCATGGCGCTGGGCCCGGTGGTCGGCGGGCTGCTGGTGGACGCCGTCGGGTGGCGGTCGATCTTCTGGATCAACATCCCGGTCGGGGTCGCCGCGCTCGTGCTGACCGCGTTGTTCGTGCCGGAGTCGAAGGCGCCACGGGCGCGGCGGCTGGACCCGGTCGGGCAGCTGCTGGTCGTGGTGGCGCTGGCGAGCTTGACGTACGGGATCATCGAAGCGCCGCACCACGGCTGGCTGTCCGGGCTGACCGTGGCGTGCTTCGTGGTGGCGGCCGCCGCCGCGGCCGGGCTCGTCGTCTACGAGCGGCGGCGGGCGGAGCCGTTGCTGGACCCGCGGTTCTTCGCGAGCGCGCCGTTCTCCGGGGCGACGGTGATCGCGGTGTGCGGGTTCGCCGGGCTGAGCGGGTTCCTGTTCCTCAACGCGCTGTACCTGCAGAGCGTCCGCGGGTTCACGCCGCTGCACGCCGGGTTGCTGACGCTGCCCAGCGCGCTGGCGATCTTCGCGCTCGCGCCGCTGTCCGGGCGGCTGGTCGCCGCGCGCGGCTCGCGGATCCCGCTGGTGGCCGGGGGACTGGGGCTCGCGGTGAGCGGCGTGCTGCTGACCCGGCTGGACGCAGAGACCGGGATCGGGTGGCTGGTGGCGGCCTACGTCGTGTTCGGCGCCGGGTTCGGGATGCTCAACCCGCCGATCACCAACACCGCGGTGTCCGGCATGCCGCGCGCGCAGGCCGGGGTGGCCGCGGCGGTGGCGTCGACGAGCAGGCAGGTCGGGGCGTCACTCGGGGTCGCGGTGCTCGGCGCGGTGGTCACGACGCACATCACCGGCGGGTTCACGACGGGCTTTCCCGCGGCGAGCCACATCGCGTGGTGGATCATGGCCGGATGCGGCGTGGTGGTGATGGCACTGGGCGTGCTGACGACGTCCCCGTGGGCGATGGGGACGGCCCGGCGGGCGACGGTGCTGTTCGACGAGCCGGCCGGGGCGCGGACGTGACCGCCGCGGAGCGGGTCTGGGAACGGATGCAGGACCTGGTGCTGCACCGGCACGACCGGCGCAGGCTGGTCGCCGACACGCTCGGGCTGAGCTTCTTCAAGGCCAAGGCCCTGCGGCGGCTCGTGCCCGGCCCGCTGACCCTGGGTGAGCTCGCCGAGCTCCTGGACACCGACCGTCCCTACACGACGGTCGTGGTGGACGACCTGGAGCAGCGCGGGCTGGTGTCGCGGACGGTGCACCCGGAGGACCGCCGCCGCAAGCTGGTGACGGTGACGGCCGCGGGCGCCGAGATGGCGGCCGCGGCGAACCGCATCCTGAGCGAGCCGCCCCCGTTCTTCGCCGCGCTCGACGCCGACGAACTGGCGCAGCTGGACCGCCTGCTGGCCAAACTCGACGCGGACGGCTGACCGGTCCCGCTCAGTCGGCCAGGGTGATGGCCCGGGAGGCCAGGTGCAGGGCCAGCCGGTCGTCCGGGCGGGACAGGTCCACCCCCAGCAGCTGTTCGATCCGGGCGACGCGCGCGGTGACCGTGTTGCGGTGCACGCCGAGCACCGCCGCGGTTTCCGCGATCGAGGACTCCGCGTCCAGGTACACCGCCAGCGTGCGCACCAGGTCACCGGGCGCGTTGCGCAGCGGGGCGACCAGCGCGCGGGCCGCCGGCTCGAAGGTGTCCGTCCGCGTCCACTCCAGCAGCAGTTGCGCCATGCCCAGCTGGTCGACGTGCAGGAAGTGCCCCGACTCCGGGCGGGTCGCGGCCAGGCGCGCGGCGTCAGTGGCCTCGGCGATCGTCGCGGCCAGGCCGTCCGGGCGCGGGTGCGGGCGGCCGACCCCGAGGTGCGCGCCGAGCGTCCGCCGCAGCGCCTTGTGCGCCTTCCGCAGCCCGGCGGCCAGCGTGCGGACCCGCTCGGCCGTCGGCTCCTGGTCGAACGTCACCCACCCGGTCCAGCCGTCGCCGTGCTCGACCACCACCGCGGCGATCTGCTCGGCCCGCAGCGCGCGCACCACCTCGGTCGTCCGCGCCACAGTGTCCACACTGGACGCGACGCCGATGCGCAGCCCGACGTGCCAGCCGCCCAGCCGCCACCCGGCGTCGGCCGCCCGGCGGCGCAGGTCCGCGCCGGGCTCGGCGTCCAGCCGCAGCAGGTCGCCGAGCAGCGCGGTGCGCGACCGGGCGTCCCGTTCCAGCTCCAGCCGGTTCGCCAGCAGCCACCGCTGCACCGCGCCGGCCGCGACCGCCAGCGCAGGCGGCACCACGTCCGCCCGCGCCGCCTCCGCGCCGGTCAGCTCGGCCGCCACCCACAGCACCGGGCCGGCCAGCAGCGCGGGGTGCGCCAGCAGCACGCCGTCGTCGAGGTCCACCCGCTGCGGCACCGGCTCGCCGACGCGGATCCGCCCGGCCGACGCCAGTTCCCCGGCCACCGGCTCGCCCCGGTCGTCGAGCAACGCGACCGGCGACCGCAGCAGCCCGCGCAGCGCGGTGACCACCTCCTCCGGCGAGCGCAGCCGTTCGCCGAGCGCCCGGTGCGTCGCCAGCACGAGGTTCGCGCGGTCCAGTTCCGGCGCGGCGAGCATCAGGCGGGCGTCGACGAGCAGGTCCAGCGGCCGGGCCGCCGTCACCAGCAGCGGCATCGCGAGCCGGTCGGCCAGCAGGCGGGTCGCGGTCAGCGGTTCGACCTCCGGCAGGAGCAGGCCCGCCGCGCCGCTGTCCGCCCCGCGCCGCAGCAGGGCGTCGATCTGCCAGTCCGTGCCACGCAGCTCCCGGGCCAGCACCAGAAGCTCGCCCGGACCGGGGCTGTCCCCGGCGTCGAGGGTGGCCCGCACGGTCTCCAGTGGACGGTCCAACCCGGATTCGCCCGCGGCGACCCGGACACCGGCCCACGACGGCAGGGCCAGCAGGCGGCGCAGGATCATGCGAGCACCGGGTCCGAGTCGATGCCGTACGCGCGTGGCTGCAGCACCGGCAGCCGTCGCGGGTCGGTCCAGAACGGCGCCGCGGCGAGCTGCAGCACGTCGACCTCGATCCCGGCGCGGATCCCGTCGCACGGCACCGGAACGCCGGTGCGGTGGTCGACCACGGCCAGCACGTCCGGGGTGGACGCCACGGGATGACCGTCCCGCAACGCCAGCAGGTACTCGTTCTCCATCTCCAGCCGGAGCAGCGCGCCGGTGCGGTGGTCGGTCAGCGTCGCGCTGCCGCGGCCGAAGCCCGCGCGACCGTGCTGCCCGGGACCGGGGTGCCGGGACACCTCCAGCACGCGGCCCATCGCGAGCACCCGCCCGCCGGAGGCCTCGGCGAGCCGGTCCGGCTCCGGGCTCTCCCCGGCCCCGAGCATCCGCCTGCCCAGTTCCAGCGCGCCGGTGACGCTGCCCAGCACCGCGCACTGCGGTAGTTCGCCCGCGGGAACCGGGGCGAACGCCATCGCCGCCCAGCCACCGGAACCGGCCACGAACGCGCGGGCGCCGCGCTCGACCGACTCGTCCGAACCGGCGGCCAGCACCAGCACCTGACCGCCCGGCTCGGCGAGCGCGGCAGGCGCCAGCCCGCGGCCGGTCGCCGCGATGGAGAGCTGGTCCAGCCGGGGCAGCCCGCGTCCGGACAGGTCGGCGTCGGCGCACGGCAGGCCAAGCTCGACGGCGGCCACCAGCGGCATCAGCCCGTTGAGCCCGCCGATCTCGATCGACACCAGCGCGTCGGCGCGGGCGCCGGTCCAGCGTTCGATCGCCGACACCGCGGTCGCGAACTCCGCCCCGCTGGGCAGTTTCTCGGTGAAGGCGGCGGTCGCGCCGACGATTCCCACCGGCATCACCAGCGTGGACGGATCCAGCGCGCCGGAGATGTCGGGTTCACGCCCGTGGGTGACGAGCTGGCGCAGCAGCGCCGCGGCCGTCATCGTGTCGCCGCCACCGCCCGACCCGAGCAACGCGGCTCCCCGTTCGAGTGCGGGCACGTCCGCCGCGGTGATGCGCATGCTTGCCTTCATGTGCTGAGCTGGAGGTATGACCAGGGTAGACGATCCAGCCACCATGACCCCGGAACAGGCGCGCGCGGCGTTCCGCGCCGGAACCGTGGCGCCGACGTCCGGGTGGGCGACCGGCTTCACGCAGACCAACCTGATCGCGGTGCCGCGCGACTGGGCCTACGACGTGCTGTTGTTCTGCCAGCGCAACCCGCAGCCGTGCCCGGTGCTCGACGTCACCGACCCGGGCAGCACCGCGACCACGCTCGCCCCCGGCGCCGATCTGAGCCGCGACCTGCCGCGGTACCGGGTGTGGCGGCACGGCGAGCTGGCCGAGGAGGTCGACGACGTCAGCGGCCTGTGGCAGGAGAACCTGGTCGCGTTCTCGATCGGGTGCAGCTTCACGTTCGAGACCGGGCTGCTCGCGGCCGGGATCCCGCTGCGGCACCTGGAGCAGGGCCGCAACGTGTCGATGTACGTGACGAACCGCGAATGCCGGCCTGCCGGGCGGCTGCACGGCCCGATGGTCGTGTCGATGCGCCCGATCCCGGCCGGCCGGGTCGACGAGGCGATCGCGATCAGCGGTGCGATGCCCGCGGTGCACGGCGCGCCGGTGCACGTCGGCGACCCCGCCGGGCTCGGGATCGCCGACCTGGCCCGCCCCGACTTCGGCGACCCGGTCGAGGCGGAACCCGGTGACGTGCCGGTGTTCTGGGCGTGCGGGGTCACCCCGCAGGCGGCGCTGATGGCGTCGAAGCCGCCGTTCGCGATCACCCACTCGCCGGGGCACATGTTCATCACCGACCGCAGGGACAGCGAATACCGGGTGCCTACGGCAGCGCGGTGAACGGCGCCAGGAACGTGCGCGCGGACGGGGTGTCCAGGCGGTAGGTCACGTTGGTGGCGTAGCAGGGCGCGTCACCGGTGATCGTGGTGGACACCAGGGTCCGGGTGCCGCCGATCGTGGCGAAGTTCGGCCCGCCGGAGTCGCCGTAGCAGGCGCCGCCGTTGCCCTGCGGCGCGGTCATCGCCAGGCGCACCCAGGTCTTGTTGAGCGCGTCGAAGGTGACCGGCGCCTTCATCCGGACGCCGCCGCCCGGGTGGGTCTGCCCGCCGGGGCCGTTGACCGCCTCCTGCGTCCCGTAGCCGGCGACGACGAACGGCGTGCTGTTCAGGCCGCGCGGACCGAGCTGGTCCAGCTGCCCGGCGGTGGGCAACCGCGCCGGGGTGAACGACCACCGGGCGGCGACCTGCTGCGCGGGCAGCTGGATGACCGCGATGTCGTGCGCGTCCGCCGAGTTGCCCGGGTAGGCCGGGTCGGTGTGCGCCACGCCTTCCACCGCGACCGCGCGTGCCACCGCCGCGGGATCGCCAGGGTGCTGCTGGGCGGCGGCGTCGAGACCGGACTGCACGTCCTGGTCGAGCGAGACGTAGAACCGCACGCCGGCGGGCCAGTCGCTGGTGCAGTGCGCCGCGGTGAGGAAGGTGTCGCGGTCGACCATGGTGCCCGAGCACACCCAGTCCACCCGGTCCGGTGTGGCCGGGTTCGCGTCGTTGTCCCAGGTCGCGACGAGCGCGCCGACCTCGGTGCGCTCGGGCGCCGGGGTCGCGTTGTAGGAGTTGATGGCCGAGGCCGGGGCCGCCGTCACCAGGATCGCGGCGACGGCGGCGGCCGATGCGAGTGCTGCTTTCATCCGGGAGAGTCAACCTCACGGGCGGCCGAAAATCACCCGACCAATGGCCCTACCGGAACGAGTAGCCGCCGTCCGGGTAGAGCGTCGAGCCCGTCGTGAAGGTGGCGCCGAACAGGTAAAGCACCGCGTCGGCCACTTCGGACTCGTTGCCGACGCGGTGCAGCACCGTGTCCGAGCGGTACTGCGCGAAGCTCGCCTCACGCACGTCGGCGGGCCGCTGCGACCACAGGTTCCCGTCGATCGTGCCGGGCGCGACCACGTTGACCCGCACCGGCGCCAGCTCCACCGCCAGCCCGCGGCCGAGCCCCTCGATCGCGGCGTTGCACGCGACGTAGGCGGGCGCGGGTCCGGGTGGCCGCACGCTCGCCGCCCCGGACATCAGCACCACCGAACCGTCGCGCGACAGCTTCGGCGCCGCGTGCTTGACCGCGTGGTACTGGCCCCAGAACTTCGTCACGAACGGGCTCGCCGCGTCCTCGTCGGACAACTCGCGCATCGGCCCGGTCCGGTACGACGCGCCGGGCGTGAACAGGTGGTCCACGCGTGGCACGGCGCCGAAGAACTCGGCCAGCGAGTCGGAGTCCGTGTTGTCCACGACGTGCCACTGCGCGCCGATCTTCGCCGCTGCTGCCTCCAGCGTGGACGCGGTGCGGCCGCCCAGGAACACCTGAGCTCCCGCGTCGGCCGCCCGCCGCCCCACCTCGAACCCGATGCCCGAACCGCCGCCGATGATCACCACGACCCGGTCCGCCAAGCTCATACCAACTCCTCCACCGGCGTGAACTCGTAGGACAACCCGAACGCGGCCGGCCCGAACGTGGCCAGCGCCTCCGGCGTGCGCATCAGGTCCGGCGTCGAGATGCCGACCACCACGACCCGCTGGCCGTAGCGCAGCGTCTCGGTCGTGATCGGCTCGGCCGACTCGGACTCCAGCACGCAGATCAGGTCCGGTACCAGGCACCGCACCTCGTCGTCGACCAGCGCCAGCAGGTGCTCGTTCTGGAACAGCAGCTCCAGTTTGTGCTCGCCGTCGAACGACACCGCCTGCGCCCGCCCGCGCGCGAACCCCGCCTCGGTGCGGCGCTCCACATCGGACACCTTGCCGCGGAACAGCACCCGCAGGTTCCGGTACAGCGTGTCGCGCAACGCCTCGGACAGGGCCGCGATCGGGTCCAGGTTGCGTTCCCGCGCCTCGCGGATCATGCGGCCCACCGTCAGCGCCAGCGACAACGTGCGCGGCACCGCGGTGCGCTTGACCTCCGCGCCGCTCATCGCGTACTCGGCGATGTGCGCGACCCCGCCGAGCCGGATCGTGACGCCGCGCGCCAGCCACTCCATCCGCTTGTTGTCGGTCCCGGTGTCGATCACCGTCGTCTCGCCGCGCTCACCGCCGATCGCCATCGGCGACCCGGGCACGCCGTAGACGCCGAAGGTCTCCATCTGCAGCTCGGGGAACGCGCGGCCCATCCCGTCCGCGTCCACCACCGGCAGGCCCAGCCGTGCGCCGACGACCAGCGGGATCATCGAGTTGATGCCGCCGCACTCGATCGGCATCGTCGCGCTCGCCCGCTTGCCCAGGTGCTTCTCCAGCGTGCGCAGTGCCAGCACGGGTTCCGCGCCGCTGGGCAGCTTCTCGTGCACGACGGTCGGGGCGCCCATCTGCGCGGTCGGCACGACCAGTTCGTGGTCGCCGACCTCGGACGGGTCGAGGATCGTGATCGGCCCGTGCTCGCGGATGGCCTGCCGCACCAGCAGCCTGCCCACGTACGGGTCGCCACCGCCCCCGGTGCCGAGCACGGCCGCGCCGCGCGCGAGATCTTCGAGGTGGTCCTCGGTCAGTGTCCAGCTCACGCGGGCACCCCGACCGGGTCGAGGTCGTAGCCGAAGTACCGCGGCCCCGCCAGCTCGATGCCCTCTGGCGTGTGCCAGCGCGGGTCCGCGGGCGCGGCGATGACCGTGACCCGCTGGCCGTACCGCAGGCCCTCGGTCGTCACGGCCTCGCCCGATTCGCGGTCGAGGCAGCAGATCAGGTCCGGCACGGACGCCTGCGCGACGCCGTCCCGCTCGGCGACCAGGTGCTCGTTCTGGAACTTCAGCACCATCTCGCTGCCCGCGTCACCGTCCATTCCGGACAGCCTCGCCTCGCCGCGGGCGAAGCCGGTGACGGTCCGCCGGGCGACGTCGACGACCTTGCCGGTGAACAACTTCCGGCCGCCCAGCCGCTCGACCACACGGGCGACGGGATCGGCGTGCTCGGCTCGCGCCTGCCGCACCGCGACGCCCAGCTCGGCGCACAGGCTGAGGGTGCCGGGCACCAGCGATTCGCGGGCCTGCGCACCGGACATCGCGTAGTTGCTGATCATCGCCGAGCAGCCCATGTCGATCGTCGCCGACCGCGCCAGCCGCTCCGCCCAGTGGTTGTCCACCGTGTCCAGGACGCCGCGGTTGCCCTTCTCGTCGGCGATCGACATCGGCGTCGCGCGGATGCCGTACAGCGTGGGCAGCACCATCTGCAGCTCGGGGAACGCCCGGCCCATGCCGTCGGCGTCCACCAGGGGTAGGCCCAGCTGCGCCGCCGCGACCACCGGGATCAGCGAGTTGACCCCGCCGGCCTCGGCGCACGCGATGTGCGTCAGCTCCTTGCCCAGGTAGGTGGCCAGGGTGCGGGCGGCCAGCCCGACCTGCTCGGCCGAGGGCAGCTTCTCGACCATCACCGTGGGCGCGCCCATCATCGCGACGGGCAGGACCACGGCGTCGTCGCCGACCTCCTCCAGCGGCACCAGCTCGACCGGGCCGTGGTCGCGGACCGCGGAGGACGCCAGCAGGCGCCCGATGTAGGGGTCGCCACCGCCGCCGGTGCCGAGGATCGCGGCGCCGCGGGCGATGTCGTCGAGGTGGTCGATCGTGATCTCGCGCATCGTCACGCTCCCAGCTGCAGGTCGCCGACGGCCTTGACCCGGATGCGGGTGGCGTTGCCGGGCAGGTAGGGGATGGGCACCTCGTCGAAGTCGACGATCCCGACCGAGGCCGGGCTGGCCCCCGCGGCGATGGCGCGGTCCACGGCTTCCTGCTTCGCCTCCTCCACCACGGCTTCGCGGCGGCCGGGCTCGATCGCGTACACCCGGTCGACCTCGCCGCCGATCTGCGCGATGGCCGCGCCGATCGCGTTCGCGACCGCGTAGTTCTCCGGCCGGTGCACCTTGCCCGCATCGGCAAGCTCGTCCGGCAGCAGCACCGACCCACCGCCGACCGCGACCACCGGCAGCGGCTCGGCCGAGGTGCGCATCCGCTCGACGACGTCGGAGACGTCCGCCGCGATCTTCTCCAGCGCGGCCCGCACCAGGTCGCGGTCGAGGTGGGCGACCAGGCTCGGGTCGCCGATCTCGGCGCGGCCCGCGGCCACCGCGATGTCGGTCGCGGTGAGCGTGTCCCCGCCGAAGACCAGGGCCTTCGAGGTCAGCTCGTAGCCCACCGAGTCCGGCCCGACCGTGACGTCACCCGCGCCGCCGCGGACCCGGCTGCCGCCGCCGATGCCGATCGACAGCACGTCCGGCATGCGGAAGTTGGTGCGGATCCCGGCAACGCTGACGTCCGTGGTCGCCTCGCGCGGGAAGCCCTGCCGCAACACGCCGACATCGCTGGTCGTGCCGCCGACGTCGACCACCGCGCAGGTGTCCAAACCGGACAGCACGGCGGCGCCGCGCATCGAGTTGGTCGGGCCGGACGCGAACGTCGCCACCGGGTAGCGGCGGGCGAAGTCGACGTCCATCAGCGTGCCGTCGTTCTGGCTCAGGTACAGCGGCGCGGTGATGCCCGCGCCGGACACCGACGCGGCCAGGCCGTCCACGATGTGCGCGGCGAGTTCCCGCAGCGCGGCGTTGATGACGGTCGCGTTCTCCCGCTCCAGCAGCCCGATGCGGCCGATCTCGTGGGACAGCGAGATCGCCACGTCCGGCAGCTGGGCGGCGATGATCTCCGCCGCGCGCGCCTCGAACTCGGCGTTCACGGGGGAGAAGACCGAGGTGATCGCGACGCTGCGCACCCCGTTGGCGCCCATGTCCTCGGCCGCCTTGCGCAGCTCGGACTCGTCGAGCTCGGCGATGTGGCGGCCGTCGAACTCGTGCCCGCCGTGCACCAGGTAGCTGCGCCCGGACACGGCGTCGACCAGCCGCTGCGGCCAGTCCACCATCGGCGGCAGCGACGCGCCGGCGGGCAGGCTGAGCCGCACCGCGGCGGTCGGCGCGAGCCGGTGCGCCTCGACGAGCGCGTTGATGAAGTGCGTGGTGCCGATCATCACCGCCTGCACCGCGGCCGGGTCGAACGCGCGCTGCTGCTGCAGGCCGTTGATCGCGGCGACGATGCCGGAGGTGACGTCCTCGGTGGTGCTGGTCTTGATCGAGGCGAGCACCTGCCGCCCGTCCAGCAGGACCGCGTCGGTGTTGGTGCCGCCGACGTCGATGCCGATGCGCACTGGGATTTCCTTTCTTAGACGGCGGGAACCGGGTCGGCGTCGGCGGTGCGGCTGCGGCCGATACCGCGCACCAGGCCGAGCTTCCCGGCGATCACGTAGAGCACGAACGCCACGACGAGCGAGTTGATGCTGGGCAGGCCCCACTCGACGAACTTGCCGATCAACGCGGAGGCGACCCAGACCACGATGGTGGCCGGCACCCACACGGGGGCGTCCTCGGGCACGGTTCCCTTGGCGCGCGCGGCTTCCAGCTCGCCGCGCCACTTCTTGACCACGAAGTACTCGGCCACCATGATCCCGGCGATCGGCGGGAACGCGACGCCGAGCAGGGTGAGGAAGTCGCTGAACGCCCCGAGGATCCCGGCCGCCGCGAGGACGCTGCCGACGATGCCGAGCACCGCGGTGATCAGGCCGCGGTGGGCCTTGCGGCCGGACACGGTGCCGATGAAGTTCACGACGCCGAGCCCGGACGAGTACAGGTTCCAGTCGTTGATCTTGATGGTCCCGGCGATCACGATCAGCAGGCCGACCCAGCCGACCGACGACGTGACGATGGTGGTGATCTCGGCCGACTTCACCGCGTGCGCCAGGAGCACACCGGCCATGCCGATCACGTACTCGCCGAGCGTGATGCCGACCAGGGTCTGCTTGACGACGTCGCCGGTGGTGCGGTTGAACCGCGTCATGTCCGGCGTGATCACCGCCCCGACGATGAACCCGCCTGCGACGAGCGTCGTGCCCTCCAACAGGCTGAGCTGCGGACCTGGCGGCGCCGACGACACCAGCGCGCCGACGTCGTGGCTGGACAGCTCGGAGATGATCGACCAGCCGACCAGGATCAGGAACGCGGGCACGGTCAGGTACGCCGTCCACGCCATCGAGTGGAAGCCGCGCACCACGATCGCGGTCACGACCAGGCCGAACACCAGCGCCCACGCCCACTCCGGCAGGCCGCCGATGAGCGAGACGAGACCCTGAGCCGACACCGCGGACTGGATGCCGAACCAGCCGATGAGGCTGATCCCGATCGCGAGCCCGATCAGCGCCGACCCGCCGCGGCCGAAGCCGGTCCAGCGGGCGATCATCGAGGTCGACAGGCCTTCGCGCATGCCGATCACGCCGACGAGGATCGTGATGAGCTCGAGGATGACCGAGCCCAGGGTGAACGCGAGGAACGCCTGCCAGAAGCCCATCCCGAAGCCGACGGTAGCGCCGAGCAGGAACTGCGACAGCGCGGACACCTGGCCGAACCGTTGGATCGCGACGGACCACCACGAGTAACGGGCGCTGTCCGGGACTCTGGTGAGGGCGTAGTCGTCGACACCGACTGACGAGGCCATGCCGACCTCCTTATCCGGAGAGGAAACGGTTCCCAGCACCGTAAACAGCGCCAACGCCCCGGTCACTGTGCGAGGTGCACAGGCTCGCCGTCACGCCTGTGCACCTCGCCCGGTCAGAGGCTCCGGACCCCGTCGAGAAGCCGGTCGACCTCGGCGGCCGTCGTGTAGGGCGCGATGCCGGCCCGGACCGCTCCGGTGTCGCCGAGCCCCAGGTGGCGGGAGCATTCCAGCGCGTAGAAGCTGCCCGCGGGCGCGTTCACGCCCTGCGCGCCGAGCCGCTCGTAGGCCACCTGCGACGGCACACCCTCGACCGAGAACAGGACGGTGGGCGTGCGGCGCCGGGTGGGGGAGCCGTACCGGGTCACGCCGGGGATGTCGGCGAGGCCCGCGTCGAGCCGGTCGAGCAGGGCCTGCTCGTGCTCCTCCAGCTCGGTCAGCGACCGCAGCAGCCGCTGCCGCCGGGTGCCGTCGCCGGGCACCAGGTCCGCCAGGAAGTCGATCGCCGCGGTGGTCCCGGCGAGCAGCTCGTACGGCAGCGTGCCCAGCTCGAACCGCTCCGGCACCGCGTTCGTGGACGGCGCCAGCTTGTCCGGGTGCAGGGTCTCCAGCAGCTCGGGCGCTGCCGCGACCAGCCCGAGGTGCGGGCCGAGGAACTTGTACGGCGAGCAGCCGTAGAAGTCAGCGCCCAGCGCCGTGACGTCGACCGGCGCGTGTGGCGTGAGGTGCACACCGTCGACGTAGAGCAGCGCCGGGGTTTCGTGCACCGCCGCGGCGATCGCCGGGATGTCCGGGCGCGTGCCGAGCAGGTTGGACGCCGCGGTCACCGCGACCAGCCGGGTGCGGTCCGACAGCAACCCGGTCACGGCCTCGACCGGCAGCTCACCGGTCGCCGGGTCGAAGTCCGCCCACCGCACCGCAACCCCGCGCGCCTCCGCCGCCTGCACCCACGGCCGGATGTTGGCGTCGTGGTCGAGGCGGGTCACCACGACCTCGTCGCCAGGCTGCCAGGTCTTGGCCAGCGCGCGGGAGAAGTCGTAGGTCAGCTGGGTCATGCTGCGCCCGAACACGACACCGCCGGGCTGGGCGCCGAGCAGGTCGGCGGCGGCCTGGCGCGCCTCGGCGACGATCGCGTCGGCGCGACGCTCGGCCGCGGTGACCGAGCCGCGGTTGGCGATCGCGGCGCACAACGTCCTGGCGACGGCCTCGCCGACCACGTCCGGCACCTGCGAGCCGCCGGGGCCGTCGAAGTGCGCGGCGCCCTCGTCGAGCGCCGGGAAGTGCTTGCGTACTGCGGTTACGTCATAGGCCACGCGGCCCAGCATGCCTCACGAACCGGCGAACGTGCGCCGGTAGTCGTGCGGGGACACCCCGATCACCCGGTGGAAGTGGTGCCGGAGCAGGGCGCCCGTGCTGAACCCGCACTCGCGCGCGATCTCCTCGACGCTCAGCCGGGTGGTCTCCAGCAGCGTGCGGGCGTGCAGGACGCGTTGCGTGGTCAGCCACTTCACCGGCGTGGTGCCGGTTTCCGCGGCGAACCGGCGGGCGAAGGTCCGCTCCGACATCTGGGCGCGCCGGGCCAGCGCCGGGACCGTGTGCTCCTCGGCGAGGTTCTCGACCATCCACGTCAGCACCGGTTCCAGACTGTCCGCAGTGGACTCCGGCATGGGCAGTTCGACGAACTGCCGCTGGCCGCCGTCGCGCTGCGGGGGCACGACCATCCGGCGAGCGATCGCGGTGGCCACCGCCGAGCCCAGTTCGCGGCGCACGAAGTGCAGGCTCGCGTCGATCCCGGCCGCGGTGCCCGCGCTGGTGATGATGTCGCCGTCGTCGACGAACAGCACGTCCGGATCGAGGATCGCCTCGGGGAACCGCTGCTTGAACTCGTCGATGTGCTTCCAGTGCGTGGTGCACGGGCGGCCGTTGAGCAGGCCGGTGGCGGCGAGCAGGAACGCGCCGCTGCAGACGGTCAGGAGTGTGGCGCCGTTCGCGTGGGCCCGCCGGATGGCGTCGAGCACCGCGGGCGGGTAATCGTCGCGAACGGCGGCCGCCGGGATGGCGACCAGGTCGGCGCCGTCCAGCCCGTCGAGGCCGTGCTCGGGGATGAACTGCACGCCGACGCCGGACCGCAGGGGTTCGCCTGGCCGTTCGCCGCACACGCGGAACTCGATGGGCGGCACGCCGTCCTCGGTCCGGTCGATGCCGAAGACCTCGCAGACGACGCCGAACTCGAAGACGGCGGCACGATCGACCAGCACGGCGGCCACGGTGCGGAGCATGCCGTCAGAGTAACTGGCAGAATTTTGCCGGACAAGGACCGTTCTGCCACTCGTGGCAGGTTCTGGCGGAGCGAATAATTTCTGCCATGACCGAATTGCTGATGTTCCTCCTGCTCATCGCCCTGATCGTGTGGGGCCTCAACCGCAACCACCGCCGCCAGGCGCCGTCCCGGATGTCCGGCAGCTTCGACATCGAGGACCGCGACGCGCTCCGGATCCGTGGCGAGGTGGCCGCCCGCCGGCTGGAGGCCGCGCGTCCGGAGATCCGGACCGCTCCGGCTCCGCGGACTCGTCACCACCTTTCGCGCGCCTGACGGCGACCTAGACTGGGCACGACCTCGACGCCGAGGAGGACGCGTGCCCGAGCTGAGCCTGGCCGACACCAACGGCATCCTGCGCCAGCCGTGGATCCACCCGGCCCGCTCCAGCGCGGGCCTCGGGTGGGACCGGCTCTACGTCTCGACGCAGGCCGAAGCGCCCTACCGCGCGAGCTTCGACGCGGCGGGCACCCACCTGGTGATCCTGCACCTCGACGGCCCGGTGACCGTGCGCCGCGGGCGGCACCAGGTGGCGCACATCCCCGCCGGCGGGCTGTTCCTCCACCCGGCCGGCCGCGATCTCACCGTGGAACTCGGCGGGAAGCTGCGCACCGTGCACGCCTACCTGCCCGACTCGGTGCTGCGCGACGCCGCCGGTGGCCCGGTCGGCCTCGGCGAGGAGGTCGTGGTCGCCGATCCGCTGGCCGAGCAGGTGATGCTGGGCCTGGACGGCGTGCTGCGGCAGTGGACGCCGACGGCCCGGACTTACGTCGACCACCTCGCCGGGCTGCTCGCCGCGCACCTCGCGTACCGCTACGGGACGACCGTGGAGCCGGAGTCGGCCGCGCTGTCCCGGACGCAGCTCGCCGCGGTGCGGGAGCTCATGGAGCAGCGGCTCGCGGAACCACTGCCACTGGCGGAGCTCGCGGCCGTCGCGGCGCTGAGCGTCAGCCAGTTCACCCGCCGGTTCAAGGCCGCGACCGGCGAAACCCCGCACCGGTACCTGATGCGCCTGCGCGTCGAGCACGCCTGCCGGCTGCTGCGTGGCAGCACGCTGCCGATCCCCGAAGTCGCCGTGCGGTGCGGGTTCTCCCACCAGGAGCACCTGACCCGGGTGATGCGCGGCCGGCTGGGCACCACCCCCGCCGCGTACCGAAGGGATCACCCCTAGGACGAAGATCGTTCACGTCCTGGACAGCACCAGCGGGTGAGATCCTCGTGTGATCCGCACCCTCCTGGCCGCCGCGATGGCCGGCTCCCTCCTCGTCGCGCCGCCCGCTGACGCGGCGCCCGCCAAGGTCACCGACCCCGCCCGCTACGTCGACCCGCTCATCGGTTCCGCGGGCGGCGGCAACACCTATCCCGGGGCGGTGCGGCCCTTCGGGATGATCTCGTGGAGCCCGACCACCACGGCGGGCGACCAGACGAACGCCGCGGGCGCCAACGGTTACGCCTACAACACGCCGCGCGTGCGGGGTTTCGCGCTGACCCACGTCAACGGCGCGGGCTGCCACCCCGGCGCCGCCGGTGACGTGCCGATCATGCCGTTCGCCGGTGACGTCACGTCCTCGCCGACCGCCGACACCCGCGACGAGATCTACGCGAGCAACTTCAGCCACGACAACGAGCTCGCCGAACCCGGGCACTACCGCGTCGGCCTGGACTCGGGCGCCACCGCCGATCTGGCCGTCACCACCCGGGCCGGTGTCGGGGAGTTCACCTTCCCCGCGGGCAAGACCGCGAACCTGCTGTTCCGGGTGTCCAACTCGCTCAACGGCAGCGAGGACGCCGAGATCACCATCGACCCGGCGACCCGCACGGTCACCGGTTCCGTGCTGACCGGCGCGTTCTGCGGCCGCCGCGCCAACGGCGGGATCAACAACCGCAAGAGCTACTACCGCCTGTACTTCGTGGCGTCGTTCGACAAGGCGTTTTCCGGCACCGGCACGTGGGTGAACGACCAGCTGCGGCCGGGCACCACGACCGCGAGCGGCGGCGAGGGCTACGCGACCGGCGCCGACCGCGCGGGCCGGGGATCGGGTGGTTACGTCAGTTTCGCGGACACCAACGTCACGATGAAGGTCGGCATCTCGTACACGAGCCTCGACGCGGCGCGGAAGAACCTGTCCGCCGAGGTCAAGCCGAAGGACGACGTCGAGTCGGTGGCCGCGGACGCGCGGGAGGCGTGGTCGAAGCAGCTGCGCTCGATCGAGATCGCCGGCGGCACCGAGGACCAGCGCACCACGTTCTACACCGCGCTCTACCACTCGTTCCTGCAGCCGAACATCGCCAGCGACGTCGACGGCACCTACCTGGGCAGCGACTTCGCGGTGCACCGGCTCGCGCGCGGGCAGCGGGCGCAGTACGGCAACTTCTCCGGCTGGGACCAGTACCGGGCGCACACGCAGCTGCTCGCGCTGCTGGAACCCGGGGTGGCGGGGGATTTCGCGCAGTCCCTGTACAACCTGGCTCAGCAGAACGGCGGCGTGTGGGACCGGTGGGTGCACGTCAACGGTCCCACGCACGTCATGACCGGTGACCCGTCGGCGCCGACGCTGGCCGGGTTCTACGCGATGGGTGTGCGGAACTTCGACGTGCGTGGCGCGTTCGACTCGCTGGTGCGCCAGGCGACGGTGCCGCACCCGTCCGGCTTGTCGGACGCGGGTTGCCCCGGGCAGTGCGAGGGGCAGCGGCCGAACCTGGCGGAGTACGAGCGGCTCGGGTACGCGCCGCAGGACACCTGCCACTGCTGGGGCGGCGCGGCGGAGACCCTGGAGGACGCGACCGCTGATTTCGCGTTGGCGGACTGGGCGTCGCGGCTGGGGCGCGGCGCCGAGTACCGCGAGCTGATGCCGCGGGCGAGCTGGTGGCGCAACACGTTCAACCCGGCGGCCACCCCCGAGGGCGGTTACCAGCAGGCCCGGCTCGCGAACGGCAACTGGGTGCAGCCGTTCTCGACGACGTCCGATGTGGGTTTCGCGCAGGGCACCAGTGCGACGTACACGTGGATGGTGCAGCACGACGTGTCCGGCCTGGCGGCGGCGATGGGCGGCCCGTCGGTGGCCGCGACACGGCTCGACGCGTTCTTCCACCGCCCCGACGGTTCATGGGCCACGGGCGGCGACGGTTTCCGCTACGACCCGACGAACGAGCCCGGCATCCACACGCCGTGGTTGTACAACGGGCTGGGGCAGCCGTGGAAGACGCAGGAGACGGTCCGGGCGATGGCATCGTTGGTGTACCGGACGGGCCCGAGCGGCCTGCCCGGGAACGATGACCTGGGCACCATGTCGGCCTGGTACGTGTTCGCCGCGCTGGGCATGTACCCGCAGACCCCGAGCCGCGCGGAGATGCTGTTGTCCAGCCCGATGTTCGAAAAGGCGTGGGTCAAACGCGACGACGGTCCGACGATCACGGTGAGCGCCCCACGAGCGTCGGCGACGAACATCTACGTGCAGTCGGTGTCGGTGAACGGCAAGGCGACCGACAGGTCCTGGCTACCCGAGCAGGTGATCAACGGAGGCGGCTCGATCACCGTGACGGTCGGCGCAACACCGAACACCACGTGGGGCAAAGACCTCCCAGTGGACCACGCCCAGCACTAACAAACCGCCACCCGGCAACGCAACGCCACCGACTACCCCAACCAGACCTCCCCCGCCCCCGATCCACAGCCTGCTTTTAGTCGCCGATCAGGCGTGTCAAGGTACTCTTTCCCGCCTTGACACGGCTGCTCGGCGGCTGAAACACAATCAGGCATCGGGGGCGGGGGTGGTCGTAAGGTGACCTTCCGAGCGCCGTGAGGCGCCCCTGCGCGAAGCGCAGGAAAAAGATCAAAAGAGTCCTCGCCGGACGGGCAGGCTCCGGGATGACCAGGGGTTGGGTGCCTCGTCCCACCTCATGCAGTGGGTCGCTGGGTGGTCATCCCGTCGCCTTCCGGTTTGTGCATATCACCTTGAGCCAGGGCCGCAAGGTTGACATGTCCGGCTGCCGGTTGGCGGCCTGGGTTGCGGCCCTGGCTCAAGGTGATCGTTGCGTGTCAG
>NZ_JBEXTZ010000071.1:0-46645 GCF_040614195.1 Amycolatopsis sp. NPDC006125 | reverse complement strand
GCAGGTTCCCGCACGTCTGCCGGTCCGAAACGGTCGCATCCTCGATGCCGACCTGCCCGCCTTGTGCTCGTCCAGCAGGCGCTGCACGGCCTGCTTGTTCGACACCTTGCGCGCCCGGCTGACCGCGCTGGGCGACCACGTCGACCAGCTCATCGCGGCCAGGCTGGCGTCGTCGCGCCGGGCGAACGCCACCGCGAACGTGACCACCGGGGTGTGCGTGGGTCTCGCGCTGGTGCTGGGCCTGGCGAGCGTGCTCATCCTGCGCCGCTCGCTCGTCACGCCGCTGAACCGGCTGGTCGCGCAGGTGCGCGAGGTGTCCGCGGGCGACCTGCACCGCGAGGTCGAGGCGGCCGGGCCGGAGGAGGTGACCAGGCTCGGCGAAGCGGTCGAGGCGATGCGGGTGCGGATCCTTTCGGAGGCCGACCAGGTGGCGGCTGCCTCCAACCGGATCGCCCGGCTGGAGGAGACCGACCGGATCGCCCGCACGCTCGGCGACACGGCGATCCGCCGGCTCTACGGCATCACGCTGGACCTGCAGTCCGCGGCCGCCCGGTTCCCCCGGTCCGGCCCGGTGATGGCGACCGCGATCAGCGGCATCGACCGCACGATCTCGGCGTTGCGGAGCTCCGTCTACGGCACGGCGACGCGCACCCAGCCTCCGCTGCACACCCAGGTCAGCGAGGTGGTCGGGGAGCTGGAGAGCACCCACGGGCACGCGCCGGGGCTGCTGCTCACCGGCGACCTCGACGCCGAGCCGCCCGCCGAGGTCGCCGCCGAGGTCACCCAGGTGCTGCGCGACTTCCTCCGCGCCACCGCGGTGCCGGGCGGCGGCGCGGAGGAGGTCGAGCTGGCCCTGTCTGGCGAGGAGATCCGGCTGTGCGTGACCTGCGCGGCGCCGGACGAGCGGGTGGCCGGCGTGGAGCGGGCACTGGCGGAGGCGTCCGCGGACGCGGTGGTGCGCCGCGAGCCGGGCCGCGTCACGGTCGAGTGGCGGCGTCCGTTGTGACGACCGGGTAGGCCGGTTCGCTCATCTCCGCCAGCGCGGTCTCGCGGCCCTCCGGCGTGAGGTGGTCGATGTAGAGGCGGCCGTTGAGGTGGTCGGTCTCGTGCTGGAAGCAGCGGGCGAGCAGGTCGCGGCCCGGCACGGCGATGGGGTTGCCCGCGAGGTCGAAGCCGCGGACGGTGACCTGGGCGGGGCGTTCGACGACGGCCCTGGCGCCGGGCACGGACAGGCAGCCTTCGGGGTGGGCGCCGGTCTCGTCACCGGCGACCTCGATGACCGGGTTCACCACGTGGCCGGCGTGCCACAGCTCGCCCTCGCTGCGTGCGTAGCTCTCCGGGCAGAGGTAGACGAACACGCGCAGCGGGACGCCGATCTGGTTGGCCGCGAGGCCGACGCCGCTGGCGGTGCGCATGCTGACGAACATGTCGGACACCAGCTGGGCCAGGTCGTCGCCGAACTCGGTGACGTCGGCGCACGGCCGGTGCAGCACGGGGTTGCCGACGACGGTGATGGGCCGGGACGCGCCCCGGGCGTAGTGGTGGGCCAGGTCGCCGCCGGTGGTGACGTCGTGGTGGACCTCGATCTCGGACATGGGACGAGTAAATCAACCGGGTGCGGGTATGACCGCGAGTGCCCAGTTCGAGTGCACCAAAAGGCAGGCAGAGATGACGAAGGCTCGCGAAATCATGACGCCGGACCCCGAGTGCGTGCGGACCAGCGACACCGTGCTCGACGCCGCGAAGCGGATGGCGGAGCTCCAGGTGGGGGCGATGCCCATCTGCGGTGAGGACAACCGGCTCAAGGGGATGCTGACCGATCGGGACATCGTGGTGAAGGTGCTGGCGGAAGGCAAGGACCCGCGCGCGGTGAACGCCGGGGAGCTCGCGCAGGGCGAGGCGGTCACGATCGGCGCCGACGACGATGCGAAGGAGATCCTGCGCACGATGTCGCAGCACCAGGTCCGGCGGCTCCCCGTGATCGACGGCCACGACCTGGTGGGGATCGTCGCGCAGGCGGACGTGGCGCGATCGCTGGACGAGCCCGAAATCGGCGATTTGCTGCAGGCACTGTCGGCCGATTGATGGCGGTAGGTTCATCCGCGCCCGGAGGGGCGTCAACGCTTGGTCGTTGAGCGCCCGCTCCGGGCTTTGCGCTGTGTCGTGGAGATCCGCTCGCGGGTTTGCGCCTCGTTGCGGCCCGCTCGTTGGCCGTGCGCTGCGTCGTAGAGGCCGCTCGCAGGTTTCCGCTCCTCGTTGCGACCCGCTCGCTGGCCGTGCGCCGCCTCGTACAAGCCCCGCGCAGGTGTCCACCCCCACATCGCGACTCGCCCGCCACCATGCGCCGCCCCGTAACGCCCCACGCACGCTTACGCCCCCACATCGCGACCCGCCCGCCACCACGCGCCGCCCCGTAACGCCCCACGCACGCTTACGCCCCCACAAAGCGACCCGCCCGCGACCGTGCGCCGCCTCGTAAAAGCCGCGCGCACGTCTCCGCCCCCCACAGCGACCCGCCCGCCACCGCTCTCCTCGTAAAGGCCCCACGCAGGTGTCCGCTCCTCATTGCGGCCCGCTCCGGCGTCTCGCTGTCCGGGGCTCCAGCCGATCTACCCCGCGCGTCTACCCCCTGTTGCTCCAGTCAGGTGATCCAACCAATTCGACCCGATGGGGTGGCGATTTTCCGCCCAGCACCGGTTTTTGTCGGTCGCCGTCCTTAACGTGGCTGCCATGAACCCGCAAACCCACCCTGGTCCCAAGTGGACGGTCCGCATTCGCACCGCCCTGCTGGGTGCCGCGCGCGCCCTGGCCAGGTCAGTCCGCGTCCTCCAGCCGGAACCCGACCTTCAACCCGACCTGGAAGTGACCGATCGCGCCGTTCTCGATGTGGCCGCGTATTTCGGTCACCTCGAACCAGTCCAACCCCCGCAACGTCTGCGCCGCACGCTCGATCCCCCCGCGAATGGCGGCGTCCAGGCTCTCACTGGACGAGCCGACGATCTCGGTGACGCGATAGGTGTGCCCGGCCATCTCAGGCCTCCTTGCCCTAGGCGAATCCCGGCCCCGGCATTGTCACCCGCCACGCCCGCCACCGCATCCCGCTCCCGATCTCGCGCGCCCGTCGCGACAACCCACCCAAGCCCCTGGGCGAGCCCCAACCTCAACATCGCCACATCCCCCGCACGACTCCGCGCACCCACACACAACCTATGCGCCTTCCCCACGGCCAACCATCAACGCGCACTCACCCCACTCCCCTCCTGCCCGCTCTCCGCCCGGCCCACGAGCGGCCACCTCAAGATCCGCGCGCCGGGGACCGGCGCCGGTCCCAGGGGCGCATGCCAGGATCGGGGGCATGACACCAGAGGAGCTGTTGACCACCACCCGCAGCGTGCGCAAGCGGCTGGACCTGTCGCGTCCCGTGCCGCGCGAGCTCATCGAGCGCGCGATCACCCTCGCGCTGCAGGCGCCGACCGGGTCGAACCGGCAGGACTGGCACTGGGTCGTGGTCACCGACGCCGACAAGCGCGCCAAGCTGGCCGAGCTGTACGCGAAGTCCTACAAGGCCTACCGCGACCTCGGCCCGGCGCCGGAGGAGCGCTACCCCGGCGACACGGACCGCGCCGCCGCCCAGCACCGGGTGATGAACAGCGCCGACTACCTGGCCGAGCACATGGCCGAGGTGCCGGTGCTGCTCGTCCCGGCGATCCACGTCCCGGGCGGCAAGCTGCCCGAGGGCAACCAGGCCGGCCTGTGGGGCTCGATCCTGCCCGCGGTGTGGAGCTACATGCTCGCCGCGCGCACCCTCGGGCTCGGCACTGCCTGGACGTCGCTGCACCTGGTCTACGAGAAGGAGGCTGCTGAACTGCTGGGCATCCCGGACCACGTCCGGCAGGCTGCGCTGATCCCGACGGCGTTCTACACCGGCGAGACGTTCAAGCCGGCGAAGCGCCAGCCGCTGTCCGAGGTCCTGCACTACGACCAGTGGTGACCCGGTGCCCACGAAGAGCGCGGCGTTCCTGCTGTACCGCCTGACCGGTGACGGTGGGGTGGAGGTGCTCATCGCGCACATGGGTGGGCCGTTCTGGGCGCGCAAGAACGAGCGGGCCTGGTCCATCCCGAAGGGCGAGTACACCGACGAGGACCCGCTGCCCGCCGCACGGCGCGAGTTCGCCGAGGAGGTCGGTGAGCCCGTGCTCACCGGCGAGATCCTGGAGCTGGGCGAGTTCCGCCAGCCGAGCGGCAAGGTCATCACGACGTTCGCCGCGGAGGGCGACTTCGACCCGGCCGGCTTCGCCAGCAACACGTTCGAGATGGAGTGGCCCAAGGGCTCCGGCCGCGTGCAGGAGTTCCCGGAGGTCGACCGCATCGAGTGGACCACGCCCGAGCGCGCCGCGGAACTGCTCGTCAAGGGCCAGGTGCCGATCATCGCCCGCCTGCGGGAAACGCTGGTGGCGCAAGGAGTCCTGCGCGCCTGACCCCAATGACCCAGCACGGTTCCGCCCGGACACCTCACCTCCGGGCGGAACCACCGGGCAGGCCGGCTTGCCCCGAGCGGCCGGCTAGGGCGTGTCTGACAAAGGTCGCGGTTGGTGGCTGGGATGCTGCTGGTTGTGTCGCGGTTTGAGTTGCTCTCGGATGAGCAGTGGGCGTTGATCGAGGACTTGTTGTCGGCGCGGACGGGTAGGCCGGGGCGTCCGTTTTCGGACGCGCGGGTGATGGTGGAGGGGATCATCTACCGGTATCGGTGCGGGCTGGCGTGGCGGGATGTGCCGGGAGTGTTCGGGCCGTGGCAGACGATCTGGACCTGGCACCGCCGGCTGGCCCGGGAGGGCACCTGGGATGTGGTGCTGCAGCGACTGCAGGCCTTCGCGGACGCGGCGGGGTTGATCGACTGGTCGGTCTCGGTCGACTCCACCATCGCGCGGGCGCATCAGCACGCCACGAACATCACCCGCCACACAGGGGGCTGGATCGAACTACACGAAACCCGGAATCGAGCCGCCTGACCACGCCATCGGCCGCTCCCGCGGCGGCTGGACCACCAAGATCCACCGTGTCGTCGACGGAAACGGACGCGCACTGGTCACCCTGCTGACACCAGGCCAGGCCGGAGACTCACCGATGTTCGAACCGCTCATGGCCCACCTGCAGGTGCCCCGACAGGGCGGCGGGCGAGCACGGACCCGCCCCGACCGGGTGCGCGGGGACAAGGCCTACTCCTCCCGCGCCATCCACACGCACCTACGCAGGCGGAAGATCCAGGCGGTCATCCCCGAGCCCGCCGACCAAGCCCGACACCGCCGCCGCAACGTCATCGAACGCAGCTTCAACCAGCTCAAACAATGGCGCGGCATCGCCACCCGCTACGACAAGTTGGCCACCGTCTACCGCGCCGCCATCCTCATCCACGACGTCATCACCTGGACCGACGCAATGTCAGACACGCCCTAGCCCCGGCAGGCCGGCTAGCCCGGGCACATCGGCTAGCCCGGGCACATCGGCTTGCCCCGGCAGGCTGGCTTGCGCGGGCAGGCCAGCTTGCCCGGGCAAGCCGCCGCGCCGGTGAAGCGAAGAGCTGCCACGCTACGCCCGGCCAAGCGGATCCACCGGACGTGCCACCCCGGGCCAAGCGGACCCACCGGACGTGCCGCCCCCGGCCAAGCAGATCCACCGGACGGGCCGCCCCGCGCAGGCAGATCCTGCCTCGGCGGGGCGCGGAACCTGCCGCGCCAGGCGGAACCTTCACCGAGAGCGCGCACGCCGATGGGCCTCGCGCAGCGAGGCCCATCGAACCCACCCTTGAAGAAGCAGCCCCAGAACCAGCCGACAGGCCAGCGACACCAGCCGACGGGCCAGACCACCTGCCCTCAGGCCGGCACCACCAGCCGTCAGGCCAGACCACCTGCCGTCAGCCAGCGACACCAGCCGACAGGCCAGACCACCTGCCCTCAGGCAACCACCGGCCGTCAGGCGAGCGACACCGCGACCTGCTCCAGCTTGTCCAGCGACTCCTGCATGCCGCCCTCCATGCCGGACTCCAGGTGCCCGTCGCGGGTTTCCTTGTTCGGGTACTCGGCCAGCACGGTCAGCGTGGTGCGTCCCTCGTGCTCGGTCAGCGTCAGCGTGTTCAGCGACTCCGCGCCGGGCATGCCTTCGAACACCTCGGTCGACACGATCCGCTCGTGCGGCACGATTTCCCGGTACTCACCGTGGAAGGCGACCTCGAAACCGCCGTTCGCGGTCATCACGTTGCGCCATCTCCCGCCGACCCGCAGGTCGACCTCGACGGACGTGACCTCGCCACGCTCGCCCGCCCACCAGCGCTTCACCAGCTCCGGCGTGGTCCACGCCTGCCACACCAGCCGCGCCGGCGCGTTGAACTCACGCACGATCTGGATCTGGTTGTCCGCCGGGAGCGTCACCTTCGCCGTACCGCTGGTCGTCATCGTGCTCATCTCCGTCCTCCAGTTCCCTGAGTTCTTCCAACACCGCGTCCAAGCGGTCGAATCGCTCGTCCCACAACCGCTGGTAACCACTGACCCACTCGTGGATGTCCTTCAGCGGGCGGGCGTTGATGCGGTAGACCCGCTGCCGTCCGGAGTCGCGAACCTCCACCAGACCCACCTCCCGCAGGACCCGCAGGTGCTTCGACACCAGCGGCTGGGCGAGCCCGAGCACCGACACCAGCTCGTTCACCGGCTTCTCCCCGCCGGCCAGCAGATCGAGGATCTGCCGCCGCCGAGGTTCGGCCACCGCGTTGAACGCGTCCGCCGTAGTCGCTGCCCTTGCCATGCACCAAATATATACCCATATGGGAATGCGTCAAGGGATCCAGGCAACTGCATCGATTTCGACCAGGTAGCGGGGGTCGAACAGGGTCTGGACGCCGACCAGCGTGCTCGCCGAACGCGTGGTCACCCCGGCACGCATCGGCGCGAGGATCGCCTCCGCCAGCTCCGGGCGATATCCGGCGACGTAGATCGTGTGCTTGACCAGGTGCTCACGACTCGTGCCGGCCGCGGCGAGCGCGATGTCGATGTTGCGCACGATCTGCTCCGCCTGCGCGCCGTGGTCACCCTCGCCGACGAGTTCACCCTCCGCGTTCCACGCGACCTGCCCGGACAGGAACACCAGCCGCGACGCGGGCACGGCGACGGACAGGCTGAACATCTCGGGCAGCGCGAAGAGCCCGGCCGGGTTGGCGTACTGCGGCATCTCATCCTTGGTCATCGACCCAGCCTAGGCTATGTTTGGTCAGTGACCAAGAACATCGTCATCGCCGGAGCAGGCCCGACCGGGCTGTGGCTGGCCGCGGAACTCCGCCTCGCCGGCGCCGAAGTGACCGTCCTCGAACAGCGCACCGAACGGGACCCGCACTCGAAGGCCCTCACCATCCACCCGCGCACCATCGAGGTGCTCGCCTCACGCGGCGTCGAGCAGCCCTTCCTGGCCGAAGGGATCCCCATCCCGCAGGGGCACTTCGCCGTGCTCGACGACCGCCTGGACTTCGCCCTGCTCGACACCGATTTCCCGATCACCCTGGCGCTCCTGCAGGCGCGCACCGAGGAACTGCTGGAAGACCACGCGCGCGAAATGGGCGCGGACATCCGGCGCGGCCACCGCGTCATCGGCCTCACCGAACACCCCGGCGAAGCGCGTGTGGCAGTCGACGGCCCAGACGGCGGGTACACGATCGCTGCCGCGTACGTCGTGGGCTGCGACGGCACCCGCAGCACCATCCGCGCCGCCGCCGGGATCGACTTCCCCGGCACGTCGGCGTCCGTGTACGGCTGGCTCGGGGACGTCGTGCTGACCGACCCGCCGTCCGCGGGCTCCTACAGCCGCGCGACCGCGGACGGCCTCCTCCTGGCCGTCCCGCTGCCCGGCGGCCTGCACCGGCTGGTCGGCCACAGTCCCGACGACATCCGCGCCGACCGGCCCGGCGACCTCACCCTCGACGAGCTGCGCGCCAAGGTCACCGCCATCGCCGGCCGCGACTTCGGCATGCACTCCCCCGCGTGGCTGTCCCGGTTCTCCAACGCCAGCCGCCAGGCCACCCGCTACCGCCGGGGACGCGTCCTGCTCGCCGGCGACGCCGCCCACATGCACATGCCGGCCGGTGGCGTCGGGCTCAACGTCGGCCTGCAGGATGCGATGAACCTCGGCTGGAAGCTGGGCGCGGTCGTGCGCGGCGAGGCGCCCGACGACCTGCTCGACACCTACCACGACGAACGCCACCCGGTCGGCGCCGAACTCCTGGAGCACACCCAGGCGCAGACCGCGCTGATGACCGCGTTCTCCCCGGACGGCCGCCGTCTGCGGTCGCTGCTCAGCACCCTCATCGCCGAACAGCCCGCGTTCGCCAAGGCCCTCGCCGAGCGGCTGTCCGGTTTGTCCGTCCGCTACCCCGGCGCGCACCCGCTCACCGGCACCCGTGCGCCGAACCTGAAGTTCGGTGACACCACGCTCTTCCGGCTCCTGCACGCGGGACGCCCGGTGCTGCTGGACTTCCGCGACGAGCCCGGCCCCGCTGCCCCCGGCGCGATCGTCCACCACGGACGCCCGCTGGACGACCGGCCGGACTGGGCCGCGCTCGACACCGCCCTCATCCGCCCCGACGGCCACGTCGCGGAGGTGACCCCCAGCGGCGAGCCTGACCAGCACCGCTGACGGCCACCTGGCTAGCATCGCCCGGTGATCACCCGGAACGGCGACAGCCGGCGCGACGAGATCGTCCGGGCCGCGCTCGACCTGCTGGACGAAGAGGGCCTGGAGGCCGTCAGCCTGCGCGCCGTCGCGCGGCGGCTCGGTGTCCGGCTCAACACCGTCTCCTGGCACGTCAAGACCAAGGCGCGGCTGCGTGAGCTGATGGCCGAGGCGATCTTCGCCGGCATCTCCTTCGACGGGCTCCCGGACGACTGGCGGGACCGCACCGCCGAGCTGGCCCGCCGCTTCCGCCGCGCGCTGCTGGCCCACCGGGACGGCGCGTTCGTCGTGGCCGGGACGTTCGTCGCCGAGCCGGCCACCCTGCGCGCCGCGGAAGCGCTGGTCGCCGCCCTGCTCGAAGGTGGCCTCGAACCGCGCGACGCGGGCTGGACCTGCTGGACGATCCTCTACTTCACGCTCGGCCTCACGCAGGAGGAGCAGGGTGCGGCGGGCGCGGTGGCCGGCCTGCTGGAATCCGCGGTCACCCCGGACAGCCACCCCGCGCTGGCCCGCGTCCTGCCGCACCTCGTGGACAACGAGTTCACCCGCCGCTTCGAGTTCGGGCTCGACCGCATCCTGGACACGGCCGCACGTGGCTAGCCTGAACCCATGACGCCAGGCGAACTCAAACGACTGTGCCTGTCGCTGCCGGGGGCCCGCGAGGAGTTCCCGTTCGGCGAGGCCAACAGCGTGTTCAAGGTCGCGGGCAAGATGTTCGCCCTCAGCCCGCTCGAGTCGAAGCCGCTGCGGGTCAGCCTCAAGTGCGATCCGGACCTCGCGGTGCAGCTGCGCCGCGACCACCCGGAGATCACCGCCGGGTACCACCTGAACAAGCGGCACTGGAACACCGTCGTGCTGGACGGCGGCGTCCCCGAGGACCTGGTGCGGGAGATGGTCGAGGACTCCTACGACCTGGTCGTCTCCGGGCTGCCGCGCCGGGAGCAGGAGAAGCTGCAGTGGGTCGCGCTCAGCCAGGAGAAGACACCCCGCGGATCCGGCAAGCCGGCCCGGTGACCGTCGAACTGACCCTGCTGCCGCGGGTGACCTGCCGCGGCCGGGAGATCACCGCGCCCCGGCTGCGCGACCTCCTCGCGCTGCTCGCCGCCGACCTCACCACCGGCTGCGGCACCGGCCGGCTCGTGGACGGGCTGTGGCCGGACGAGCAGCCGGAGAACCCGGTGAAGGCGTTGCAGATCCTCGTCTCGCGCGCCCGCTCGCAGCTCGGCCCCGACCTCATCGCCAGCACGCCGGCCGGGTACCGCCTCACGCTCGAACCCGCTCAAGTCGACGCCGCCGCGCTGCTCCAGCACGCGTCCGCGGCCCGCGCGGACGATCCCGCGACCGCGCTCGCCGAGGCCGACGCCGGGCTCGCGCTCTGGGATGGCACCGCCGACGACGCGCTGGACCCGCTGTCCACCTTGCGCCGCGAACGCCGTGCCGCCCACCTCTTCCTCGTGCGCGCCCGCGGGCTGGCGCTGTCCCGGCTCGGCCGCCACGCCGAGGCGGTCGAACCGCTCACCGCCGCGGCGGCGGACCGGCCGCGTGACGAGGAAGTCCTGCTGGAGCTGCTGCGCTCGGAATCCGCGACCGCCGGGCCGTCCGCCGCGCTGGCCCGGTTCGAGTCCTACCGCCGCGAGCTGCGGGACCAGCTCGGCACCGATCCCGGCCCGGAACTCCAGGCGTGGCAACGGGAAACGCTCGCCGGGGAGCGGCCCCCGGTCCGCCACGGCATCCCGCACGAGCCCAACCCGCTGCTGGGCCGCGCGGACGACATCGCGGCGGTCACGCAGCTGCTGCGCCGGTCCCGGGTCACCTCGATCGTCGGTCCCGGCGGGCTGGGCAAGACCCGCCTCGCGCATTCGATCGGCCGCGACGCCGAACAGCCGCTGGTCCACTTCGTCGGGCTGGCCGGTGTCCGCGCCGACGCGGACGTGGCCGGGCACGTCGCGACCGCGCTCGCCGTCGGCGAGGCGCGCCGCACCCCGAGTCCGCCGCCGCCCGACGACCTGACCGGCATCGCCGAAGTCCTCGGCGCCGCACCGGCGCTGCTGGTGCTGGACAACTGCGAGCACGTCCTCGACGGGGTCGCGGAGCTGGTCCGGGCCCTGGTGTCGATGACGCGGGACCTGCGCGTGCTCGTCACCAGCCGCGCGCCGCTTGGCCTGTCGTCGGAGTCGGTGTACCCGCTGCCGGAACTGGACCTGGACACGACGATCGAGCTGTTCGTCCAGCGCGCACGGGCCGCGCGGCCGGACGCCGACCTGCCCGCGGACACCGTGGCCGCGCTGTGCCGCCACCTCGACGGGCTGCCGCTGGCGGTGGAACTCGCGGCGGCGCGGGTGCGCGTGCTGTCGGTCGCGGAGATCGCGCGGCGCCTCACCGACCGGTTCGCGCTGCTGCGCGGCGGCCCGCGCGACGCGCCCCAGCGGCACCGGACGCTGCAGGCCGTCGTGGACTGGAGCTGGCACCTCCTCGACGAGCACGCGCAGGCGGCGATGCAGGCGTTGTCGGTGTTCCCCGGCGGGTTCACCGAGGACGCCGCGCGGCACCTGCTCGGCAGCCGCGACACGCTCGACGTGCTGGAGGAGCTGTCCGGTCAGTCCCTGCTGAGGGTCGTCGACACTCCCGTCGGCGCGAGGTTCCGGATGCTGGAGACGGTGCGCGAGTTCAGCGCCGCCCGCCTCGACGAAGCCGGCGGGACCGCGCGCGCCACCGAGGATTTCCTGGCGTGGGCACGGGATTTCGGCCTGGCCCACCACGAACCGGTGTTCGGTCCCGACCCGTACACGGCGAGCGAGCGGATCCGCGTCGAGCAGGACAACCTCCTGACTGCGATGCGGCTGGGCATCGAGCGGGCGGACGGCGCGACCGTCGCGGCCACGGCGGCGGCGCTGGGCGCGCTGTGGACGGCCGACTCCAACTACTCGCGCATGGCCGCGCTCACCACGGACGTCCCGGCGGTGCTCGCGCACTTCCACCCGAAACCGGAGTTCGTCGAGGTGACCCGCACCGCCGCGACCGTGTGCGCCACCACGACCTTCATGCTCCAGGGTCCGCGCGCGGTGCGGTCGCTGGTCGTCCTGCGGCGGCTGCCCGAAGCGCCGCCGACGACGCTGGTCCGGGCGCTGTCCACGCTCCTGTCCACGCTCCCCAAGATCGATCCCCGCGAACTCGGCGCCCTGGGCGACAGCGATCAGCCGCTGCTCGCGTTCGTCGCGCACGCCGTGCACAGCTACTGGTGGGAGACCGCGGGCGACGGCGAGCAGGCACTCGCCTCGGCGGTGCGGATGCTGGACGCGGCGGGCGATTCCGGTCTGCCGTGGGTCCGGTTGATGGCCCGCGCCCGGCTCGGCGAGCTGTACCTGCAGCGCGGCGAACCGGACGAAGCCACGCGGCACCTGCTGGTCGCGATGCGGGTGCTGGCTGAGCTCGCGCCGTGGCCCGACACGATCGGCATCCGGTGGGGGCTCATGCTCGCCGCCCTGCAGAGCGGCGCGGTCGACGAGGCCGAACGCTGGCTGGCGAAGACGAGCCCGGGCGGCGGCGAGGACCGGTTCGACGTCATCACGTTCGACCTGGGGGTGCGCGCCGAGATCGCCTTGGCGCGCAACGAAATCGACCAGGGGCTCGCGCTGTGGCGGCAGGCGGTGGCCCGTCAGCGGGACAGTGGCGTGCTCCCCCTGCCGGAGGCGCCCGGTCTGGACGCGTGGTCGCTGGAGCTGCTCTGCGTCACCGTGATCGCGCACGCGCAGCACGGCAGGCTCGGACTGGTCGCCGACCTGGTCGCCGAGCTCCCCCCGCTGGCGCCGCCGTTGTTCAGCGAGAGCGCGGCGAAGGTGCCCGCCTACCTGATCGGGATGCCGGTGCGCGGCACCGTCCTGCTCGCGCTCGGTGTGCTCGCACTCGACCGCGGGGACCGCACCGGGGTGCGGCTGGTGGCGCTGGCCGAGCGGCTCGGGTTCCTGCGCAACTTCCAGCCGACCATGACACCCGCCGGGTTCCGGGCCGCCGCCGAGAAAGCCGACGGGCCGGCGTACGCCGACGCGGTGTCGGAGTACGCCGGCCTCGGGCCGGACGAGCTGCGCCTGGCGGCGCTGGACCTGCTCAGCGGGTCGGTTCCCGGTTGAACAGGCGCTTGGACCAGAAGTAGCCGAGGACGGTGATCCCCGCGCCCCAGCCGATGGCGCCCCAGCCGTACCAGCCGATCGGCGTGCCGGCGAGCAGGCCGCGCAGGGTCTCGATGACGGCGGTGAACGGCTGGTACTCGGCGAACCAGCGGATGCCGGCGGGCATCGAGTCCAGCGGCACGAACGCGCTGGACAGGAACGGCAGCAGGAAGGTCATCGGCAGCACCACGTTGCTGGCGCCCTCCGGGGTCTTGGAGACCTGGCCGAGCGCGGCGGAGAACCAGCTCAGTCCGAGCGTGAGCAGCAGCAGGACGGCGGCCGCGAGCAGCCAGTCGCCGAAGCCGGCCGAGGTGCGGAACCCCATCGCGACAGCCACCGCGAGGACGATCACGAGGCTCACCACGGTCTGGATGACGTTGCCGATGACATGTCCGGTGAGGACGGACGCGCGGGCGATCGCCATGGTGCGGAACCGGGCGACGATGCCTTCGGTCAGGTCGGTGCAGATCGCGACGGCGACCGGCATCGAGGCCGAGCCGATGGTGAGCAGCAGGATGCCGGGCACGAGGTAGCCGAGGTAGTCGCCGCCGGCCGGCGCGCCCGCGATGCCGTTGCCGATCGCGCCGCCGAAGACGTAGTTGAACAGCAGCAGCATCATGATCGGGACGGCGACGACGCTCGCGGTCATGGACGGGTAGCGCATCGCGTGGCGCAGGTTGCGCCGCAGCATGGTGGCGGAGTCGGTGAACATCAGCGGGAGACCTTCTCTTCGGTGGGGTGGCCGGTCAGGGCGAAGAAGACGTCGTCGAGGTCGGGTGTGTGCACCGACAGGCCCTCGGGCTCGATGCCGGCGTGGTCCATGCGGTCGAGCAGCGCGCGCAGCGAGCGGACGCCGCCGTCGCTGGGGATCTGCAGGGTCCGGGCCTCGTCGTCGCGGGTGACCTCGCCGAACGTGCGGGCGGCCAGGTCGAGTGCGCGGTCGTCGGTGAAGCGGAGCTCGACGTGCCCGCCGGGGATGCGGCGCTTGAGCTCGGCCGGGCTGCCCTCGGCGACGAACACCCCGTGGTCGAGCACGGCGATGCGGTCGGCCAGCTCGTCGGCCTCCTCCAGGTACTGGGTGGTGAGGAAGACGGTGACGCCGCGTGCGACGAGGTCGCGGATGATCTCCCACATGGTGTGGCGGCTGCGCGGGTCGAGGCCGGTGGTCGGCTCGTCGAGGAAGATGATGCGCGGCTCGCCGACCAGGCTCATCGCGAGGTCAAGGCGGCGCCGCATGCCGCCCGAGTAGACCGCGGCGAGCTTCTTGCGCGCCTCGACCAGGTCGAAGCGTTCGAGCAGTTCGGCCGCCCTGCGGCGGCCCTCGGCCTTGGGCAGGTGGTGCAGGTCCGCCATCAGCCAGAGGTTCTCCTCGGCGGTCAGCTTGTTGTCGACGGCGGAGAACTGGCCGGTGACGCCAATGGCGGCGCGAACGCGGTCGGCCTCCGCGGCGACGTCGTGCCCGGCGATGCGGGCGCTGCCGGAGTCGGCCCGCAGGTAGGTCGACAGGATCTGGACCATGGTCGTCTTGCCCGCGCCGTTGGGCCCGAGCAGGGCGAAGATCGAGCCGGCCGGGATGCGCAGATCGATCCCGCCGAGCACGACCTTGTCCCCGAACGCCTTGCGCAGCCCGGCGACCTCGATGGCCGGGGTGGTCGTGGTGGTGGTCAAAGCCCCCTCCTCCGTGTGCTGTTCCGTTGCTGGTGACGAGCTTCGGAGGAGGCGGCTTCAGGAGGGCTTCAAGCCGGTTTCAGGGGTGGCGGGGCGGGGTTTCAGGGACCTTCGCCGGGACGGCGGTGGCTCAGCCAGCGCTCGCCGAGCGAGTCCCAGATCCCCTGGTACTCGCCGAACATGCGGCGGATCACCTCGCGGTCCACCTGCTCGGGCGGGGTCTCGGCCAGGTAGTAGGTGAGGTCGTCGCGCAGCCGGTAGAAGCGGTACTGCGTCTCCTCCATGAGAACCCACAGCGAGCGCCAGGCGAAGAACGGTTCGAGGGTGTTGACCACGGTCACCAGCGCGACGAGCGCGAAGCCGAGGCCGGCCCAGAAGTCCAGGTCCTGCAGGCCGAGGATGATCGTGGACGCGCCGGACAAGACGAGCGTCGCGACCCGGACGAGCGCGGACCGGCGGCGGAAGCGGTTCTTGCGGACCCGCGCGTAGCGGTTGCCGGTCTCGATGCGGGACAGCAGGTCCTGTGCCAGCTCGGCCGGGCTCAGCCCGGGCCGCGGCACCGCCGACTGGATGGGTTCCTCCATCGCGGCAGCTTAGGCGACCGTGATCATCGGGAAGAAGCCTGCGAAGACGCGCCCGGCCTACCGGGTGCGCCACCAGGACACGAGCCGCTCGGCGATGGCGTCCACGTCGGCTGTCAGTCCGAAGTGGTCGGACATCTCGTGGCGCAGGTACTCCCGGATCCCGTCGACGCCGGCGCCCGCGCGCAGACGGGACAGCAACGGCCAGACCAGGCAGTCGTACTCGTCGTCAACGGAATCCGCCACGCCGATCGGATCCCACTCGTTGAGCAGGAGGCGGATCGGCTCGACGGGAAGCACGGGACCAGTATGGAGGCATGCGGCACACCCGATGCGCGGCGGTCGACGTGCACTACCCGGACGCCGGCGGCGCCAACGCGGCACTGGTGCTCGCCGCCGGGCCCGCCTTCGCCGAGATCACCGGGGAGCACGTGGCGCGGCTGGACGAGGTCGAGCCGTACCGGCCGGGCGCCTTCTACCTGCGGGAGCTGCCGGCGATGCGCGCGGTGCTGCGCCGCGCGGGGCCGGTGGACCTGCTCGTCGTCGACGGGTACGTGCACCTCGACCCGGACGGCCGCCCCGGGCTCGGCGCCCACGCGCACGAGGAGTTCGGCGTCCCGGTGATCGGGGTCGCCAAGACGGCCTTCCGCACCGCCACGCACGCCATTCCGGTGTTACGCGGCAAGGCGGTCCGGCCCCTCCACGTCACCGCGATCGGCCTCGCCCCGGACGAGGCCGCGCGGATCGTCCGGACGATGGCCGGTCCGCACCGCCTGCCGGACGCGCTGCGCCGCGTCGACCGGCTGTCACGCGAGTAGGGGCCCGTCCCCCCCGAGGACGGGCCCCACCACCCCCGCGATCAGACCCGGGCGAGTTCCGGTTCCGGCGCCCGCCGCAGGCGCACCACGCCGGACAGCGCGATCAGCAGTCCGAGCGCCGCGATGCCGGTGATCACCGCCAGCGCCGGGGTCAGGCCGGTCAGCAGGTCGCCCTCACCGCTGCCCGTCAGCACCGCCGTCACGATCGCCAGGCCGATCGCGCCTCCGACCTGCAGCGACGTGTTCAGCAGGCCACCGGCGAGTCCCTGCTCGTTGTCGCTGATGCCGGTCGTCGCCTGGATGTTCAGGGACGAGAAGGCCAGGGTGAAGCCGATGCCGAGCAGGATCATGCTCGGCAGCACCGAACCGGCGTACCCCGAGTGCTCGTCGACGCGCAGGAACAGCACGTACGCGAGCACGTGCGCCAGCACGCCACCGAGGATCGTGCGCGACGTGCCGACCCGGTCGATCAGCGGCTCGATCCGCGGCGAACCGAACGCGACGATCAGCGCGGCAGGCAGGAACCCGAGCGCGGTCTCCAGCGCCGACCACCCCAGCACGTCCTGCAGGTACAGCATCACCACGAACTGGAACCCGATGTAGGCCCCGAAGAACAGCGCCGCCCCCAGGTTCGCCCGCGCCAGCGGCCCGGAGCGCAGGATGCCCAGCCGCAGCAACGGGTGGCTGCTGCGCTTTTCGATCAACACGAACGCGGTCAGCAGCGCCGCCGCGACGACGAAGGTGATCAACGTCTGCGGCGAGGCCCACCCGGCCTCCGGCGCCTCGACGACACCGAACACCAGCAGCAGCGACCCGGCGGCACCGGTGATCGCGCCGGGCAGGTCGTAGCCACCCGCCGAGTGGTCCCGCTCGTAGGCCGGGACGACCTTGATCGCCGACACCAGCGCGATCAACGCGATCGGCACCGGCAGCAGGAACGTCCACCGCCAGCCGACCTCGGTCAGCAGCCCGGAGAACACCAGGCCGGCCGAGTACCCGCTGGCGCCGAACACGGCGAAGATGCTGATCGCGCGGTTGCGGGCCGGGCCCTCCTGGAACGTCGTGGTGATGATCGACAGCGCGGCCGGCGCGGTGAAGGCCGCCGCCAGGCCCTTGATGAAGCGGCTCGCGATGAGCAGCGCGCCGTTGTCGACGAGACCACCGAGCAGCGACGCGACCGCGAACACGGCCACCGCGACGAGGAACACCCGCCGCCGCCCGAGCAGGTCCGCCGTGCGGCCGCCGAGCAGGAGCAGCCCGCCGTAACCGAGCACGTACCCGCTCACAACCCACTGCAACGCGCTGGTGGACAGGCCGAGATCAGCCTGGATGGACGGCAGCGCGACGCCGACCATCGAGACGTCGAGGGCGTCCAGGCCCACGACCGTTGACACGGTGAGCAGCACGGCCCACAGCCGTGCGTCCCACCGCGTCGATGTGGTGGACAGGTGCGCAGGAGAAGTCATGGCAGCCAGATTACATGCACACGCATCTAATGCAAGAGGATTTAATGTCTTTGCATCAGATTCCCGTGCATGCTAAGGTGTCGCCATGGGTGACGTCGCCGAAGGCCGGCTGGTGCAGCAGTGGCACGAGCTGCTGGCCCTGCACGCGACCGTCTTCGGCGAGCTGGAATGCCGCCTGCAGGACGCGCACGGCATCGGGGTCAGCGAGTTCGAGGCCCTCGAACGGCTCGCGACCTGCGACTTCAAGTGCCGCTCCGCCGACCTCCTGGAGGCGGTGCACCTGAGCCAGAGCGCCACCTCGCGCCTGGTCGCCCGCCTGGAGAAGGAGGGCCTGGTCGAGCGCGCGATGTGCGAGCAGGACCGGCGCGGCATCTTCGTCTCGCTCACCGACGCCGGGCGGCGCCGCTACGAGGAGGCGAAGCCGACCCACCGCGCGGTGCTGCGGGCCACGCTCGGCGAGGCGCATCTGACGAAGGCCGGTTGACGCGCCGCTCCACGGGGTAGCTCACCGCCATCGCGCAGACGCCGACGGTGGGAGTGCAACCGTGAGCGAGCACAACAGGGAAAGCGTTGTCAGCAAGGCGAAGGCCGGCCTCGACCGCGCGGACGCGGTGCAGCAGCAGCACACCGCGCTCTCCGTGCCGGTCGCCGTGGTGAAGAAGTTCCTCGAGGACCAGTCCACGAACCTGGCGAGCATGATCGCGTTCTGGGCGTTCTTCTCGATCTTCCCGCTGTTCCTCGTCCTGATCACCCTGCTCGGGTTCTTCGTGCCGGACGACCTGAAGGGCGACGTCCTCGGGCACGTCGGGTCGATGTTCCCGCTGCTGGACCCCGCCACCATGCAGGGCTTCGGCGGCTCGGTGTGGGCGCTGGTCCTCGGGCTGGTGACCGCGCTGTGGAGCGGGATCGCGGTCGTGCGCGCCACCCAGACCGCGTTCAACTCGGTGTGGGAGCTGCCGTTCCACGCGCGCCCTAGCCTGCCCGAGCAGATCGGCCGCAGCGTGCTCGTGCTGGTGACGATCGGGCTCGGCCTGGTGGTGAGCACGCTCATCAGCGGGTTCGTCTCCAGCGGCACGGACCTGCTGAACCTGGGGTGGCTGGGCCGGATCCTGGGCTACGCCGTCGCGATCGTCCTGGACATCGCGTTGTTCGTCGCCGCGTTCCGGATCCTCACCGACCGCGACATCTCCACCCGGGACGTGCTGCCCGGCGCGGTGCTCTCCGGCGTGCTGTTCTGGGTCCTGCAAACGCTTTCGTCGCTGATCATCAGCCGCTACCTGCAGAACGCGCAGAGCACCTACGGCACGTTCGCCACGGTCATCACGCTGCTCTGGTGGTTCTACCTGCAGAGCATCATCACGTTGCTCGGCGCGCAGCTCAACGTCGTGCTCAAGGACCGGCTGCACCCGCGCGCGCTGGTCGGCGCCCCGGAGACGGACGCCGACCACCGCGCATACGAGTCCTACGCGGAGGAACGCTCCTACCACGAGCAGGAACGGGTGGACACCGAGTTCCCGCCCGAGCAGCGCCGCTGACTACTCGGCGCCGGTGACGAACGCCTCCCGCTCCGCGGCGGGACGTTCGCGCAGGGCGAGGACCGCGGCCAGCGTCACCAGGCAGGCCACCAGCATGTAGCCCGACACCGACAGCGACGTGCCGGTCTCCCCGACGAGCCAGGTCGACACCAGCGGCGCGAACCCGCCGCCGAGGATGGCGCCGAAGGCGTAGGCGAAGGACACCCCGCTGTACCGGATGCCGGCCGGGAACAGCTCGCTGTACGCCGCCGCCTGCGGGCCGTAGGTCAGGCCGAGCCCGAAGCCCAGCACGATCACCGCGGCCAGCATGAGCGGCACCGAGCGGGTGTCGAACAGCAGGAAGAACGGGAACGTCCAGGCGCCCATCGCCAGCGTGCCGACGAGGTAGGTCTTCCGCCTGCCCCAGCCGTCCGACCAGTGCCCGGCCAGCAGCGTGAACACACCCCACGACACCGCGCCGACCATGCCGACGAACAACATCGTCGTGCTGGACAGCTTGAGCGTGCGGGTGCCGTAGGAGTTGATGAACGCGATCAGGATGTAGCCGACCATGTTGTTGGCGATGAACAGCCCGATCGCGACGACGAGCTCACGCCGGTTGGTGCGCAGCAGCTCGGCCAGCGGCGCCGACCGGCGGGCGCGGCGGGCGCGCAGCTCGCTGAACACCGGGCTCTCCGACACCCTGGCCCGCACGAAGAAGCCGACCGCGATCAGCACCACGCTGAGCAGGAACGGGATCCGCCAGCCCCAGCGCGCGAACTGGTCGTCCGTGGTCGCGGCGGACACGCTGAAGAACACCAGGTTCGCCAGCAGCAACCCGATCGGCACGCCGATCTGCGGGAACGAGCCGAAGTAGCCGCGGCGGCCGGACGGCGCGTGCTCCACCGACATCAGGGCCGCGCCGCCCCACTCACCGCCCGCGGACAGGCCCTGCAGCAGCCGCAGCACGACGAGCAGGACCGGCGCCGCGACACCGATCGAGTCGTAGCCGGGCAGCAGCCCGACACCGATCGTGGAAATCCCCATCAGCAGCAGGGTCGCGACAAGAACCGCCTTGCGGCCGACCCGGTCACCGAGGTGCCCGGCGACGATCCCGCCGATCGGCCGCGCCACGAAGCTCACCCCGAGCGTCGCGAACGAGGCCAGCAGCGCCGCGGTCCCGTCCAGCGAGGGGAAGAACTGCTTGCCGAACACCAGGCTCGCGGCCGAGGCGTAGATGAAGAAGTCGTACCACTCGATGGTCGTGCCGACGAGGCTCGCGCCGACGACGCGGCGCAGCTGCCGGCCGTCGTGCGCCGAGCTCGTCCGGGCCGAGGCCTCGGGCGTGTGCGTCATGGGCCATCCCTTCCCGCCATTGGAAAGAAGATCAAAGGTTTGATTAGTTCCCTGGCAACCTAGATCCCACAGTGCCGGAAGACCAGTGGCGGGTGCAGACCTTTACCGTCCTGAGACCTTCGACCGCCCGGTCACAGGAAGTCACCCAGCCGCGCGGCGAAAGCGGCCGGGTCGCCGGCGAAGCCGGTGTGGTCGCCGGGGAACCGGACCGGTTCGACGCCCAGCTCCTTCGCCAGCGCCTCCGACGTGCGTTCACACAGCTGCCCGGCGGACTCGGTGCCGATGCCGACCACCACGGGACGGGTGCGCAGGACGTCGAAGTCCGGGATCCAGCGGGTGGTCGGGCGGTACATGTGCGCGTACTGGAAGTCCGCGTCGGCCCGGTCCCGCGGGTTCGGCTCCTGGGCGAAGAACTGCTGGAAGACCGGCTCCGGGAGGTCGATGCCGGCCATCACCAGGAACTTCCGCATGGCGCCGACCGGGTCGCCGCCGAAGTGGGTCGCGATGACCTCCTCGCCCTGCGCGCGGATCCGCTCGGCGTCCGGGAGCAGGTCGCTCAGCGGCGGTTCGTGCGCGATGACGGTGGTGACCAGGTCCGGGCGCGCCTGGGCGAGAGCGAGGACGCTGACCGCGCCGCCGCTGGAACCCAGCACCACGGCCGGGCCGGCGTCGGCGTGCTCGATGAGCCGGGCGAGGTCGTCGGCGCGCATCTCCGGCGTGGAGTCCTGGTCCGGGTCGTCGACCGGGCTGCGGTTGATGCCGCGCGGGTCGGTGGTGAGGACGGTGTGGTCGGTGGCGAGCAGCTCGGCGAGCGGGGTGAACGACCGCGCGTCCATGGGTGCGCCGACGAGCACGACGAGCGGGCCGTGGCCGCGGATCTCGTGGTAGAGCTCGGCGCCGGGGACGCGGAGTGTGCCGGCGGTCTGGGACATCGGATCCTCCTCGGGAAGTGGGTTCACAGGTGTGACCGCCGGCGTGGGGCAGAATCATCGCTCGTGACGGAACTGGCCGTTGACCTGGAGCGGGCGCGCGCCGGGGACGACTCGGCGTTCACGCGGCTGGTCGAGCCGCTGCGGCGGGAGCTGCACGCGCACTGCTACCGGATGCTGGGGTCGGCGCATGACGCCGACGACGCGTTGCAGGAGGCGCTGCTCCGGGCGTGGCGGGGGCTGGCGCGCTTCGAGGGGCGCGCGTCGCTGCGGTCGTGGCTGTACACGGTGGCGACGCGGACCTGCCTGGACGCGGTGGAGCGGCGTGGCAGGCGGGCGTTGCCGATGGACCTCGGACCGTCCAGCGAGCACGTGGTCGCCGGTGACTCGCCGCGGACGGACGTCGAGTGGCTCGGGCCGTACCCGACGGGGCCGGACGCGCGGGCCGAGCAGCGGGAGGCGGTCGAGCTGGCGTTCGTGGCCGCGTTGCAGCACCTGCCGGGGAACCAGCGGGCGGCGCTGGTGTTGTTCGAGGTGCTGGGGTTCTCGGCGGCCGAGATCGCGTCGATGATGGGCACCTCGGCGGCGTCGGTGAACTCGGCGCTGCAACGGGCGCGGCGCGTGGTGCCGGCGCGGGAGCCGGCGCCGTCGGACGCGCGGGTGCGGACGCTGGCGTCGGACTACGCCAGTGCCCTGGAGCGGGGCGACGCGGACGCGCTGGTGGCGCTGCTGACCGAGGACGTGACGTGGTCGATGCCGCCGATGCCGCACTGGTACCGCGGAATCGACGCGGCGATGTCCTTCGCGCGCCGGTACCCGCTGGCGTCCTGCGGCTCGTGGCGGCACCGGATCGTCTCCGCGAACGGGTTGCCCGCGGTGGCGTCGTACCTGCGCTCGTCGCCGGGCGGGGCGTTCGAGAGCTGGTCGATCAACGTGCTCCGGCCGCGGGACGGGCGGATCGCGGAGATCACGTCGTTCGTGGCGCGGGAGCACTTCGCGGTGTTCGGGCTGCCGGACGCGCTGGACTGAACGGGCACGGTCCTCTGTGGACCGGTTTACCGTCGGTGACCATGGGTAAACCGATGATCCTCCGGTTGACGAGTCAGCGGAGGAGGTGATGCATCGTGGATGACATGGTGCATCGGCCGGATCGGTTCACCAGCGTCGTGGACGGGCCGTCCGAACTGGCGGCCCTCCGGCGGCGGGTGCGGGTCATGCTCGCGGGCGTCGGCGAAGAACACGTCGTCGACGCGCTGCTGGTGACCGATGAAATCGCCGGCATCGCCTGGCTGTCCACGCGCCAGCCGTTCACGTTGCGGCTGGGCTGGGCGGGCGCGGACACCATCCGTGTCGACGTCACGATCGCCGCCGAGCCACCCGCCCGCGGGGAACTCGGCACGTCGGCGCGGGTCCTCGACGGGATCGCCGCCAGGTGGGGCATGACGCCACGCCGCGGCGAAACGGTGCTGTGGGCGGATGTCCCGGCCGCCGCCCCGGTCACGCCGGACGGTCCGGCGCTGGACGCGGTGCACGTCACGGAACCGGCGTGACGGTGGTCGCCGGTGGTCCGGGAACCGGGCCACCGGCGACGGCGGTTAGAGTGTCCGGGCTGAACTGACCGACGATGGAGGAGATCCGTGCCGCAGGCCTTCGCCACCCGCTGGACGCGCGAGGGCAGCGAAGTCATCGTCACCATCGTCGGCGAGGTCGACCTCACCACGGCGCCCCGCGTGCGCGAAGCCGTGAAGGACGCCCGCGACAGCGCCGGCCCGGTCGCGCTCACCACCGTGATCCTGGACCTGTCCGAGGTCGAGCACCTGGACTCCCTCGGCCTCGCGGTGCTGGTCGAGACCGCCGCCGAGTGCCACTCCGCGGAGCAGGCGCTCGCGCTGGTCTGCCCGACGCCGGTCGTGACGCGGCCGCTGGAGATGACCGGCCTCGACGGGATCCTTACGATCACCGCGTCACTGGACGAGGCCCGCGAGGCGGCGCGGGAGTACCTCTCCGGCAAGTCCTAGGCGCTGGTCGTCGAGCCGGGGCGGACGATCATCAGGACCGTGACTACGGCCCACAGGACGTTGAAGATCCCGGTGTACATCGCCAGCCGCGCCGGGGCGCGTGGCTCCGGTTCCGCCTGCTCCGCGATCCCGTCCAGGATGCCCTGCTGGCGCGGCAGCACCACCAGCACGAGCACGGCCGCCGCGATCGCGGTCAAGACGATGGACACGATCACCCACGCGTCGCCCGTCACGCCGAGGCTGCCCGCGGTCGCGAACCCGAACACCGGGATCGCGATGCCGACCGCGGCGTAGACCCGGCAGATGCGGTGCAGCGTGCGCAGCACCGCGAGGTCGTGGTCGGTGCCGCCGGTCGCGCGGCGGGTCGCGGCGGGGAACATGCTGGCCGCGACGGTGACCGGGCCGATCGCGACCAGCGCCGCGAGCACGTGGAGGGAGAGCAGTACCTTCGTCACGCCCCGGGACGGTAACGGCCGCCGGTGATCACCGGAACTGGCTCGATGGCCAACTTCCACAAGATTCTCGCCAACCCACTGACCAGGGCGGTCCTGGCGCGGCGACGTGGCGAGGACCTACGGTGTCGCCATGCACACGGTCGCCGTGCTGGCGCTGGACCAGGTGGTCCCGTTCGACCTGGCCACCCCGATCGAGATCTTCACCAGGACCCGCCTGCCCGGCGGGCGCCCGGCCTACCGGGTGCGCGTCTGCGCCCCGACCCCGGAGGTCAGCGCGGGCACGTTCACGGTCCGGGCCGAGTGGGGCCTGGAGGCGCTCGCCGACGCCGACACGATCATCCTGCCCGGCTGCGCCGATCCGACGGTGCCGGTGCCGGAGGACGTGCTCGACGCCCTACGCAAGGCAGCCGCCGACGGCACCCGGATCGCGTCGGTCTGCGCCGGCGCGTTCGTCCTCGCCGCGACCGGCCTGCTCGACGGCCTGCGCGCGACGACGCACTGGGTGGCCGCGGACCTGCTCGCCCGTCGGCACCCGGAGGTCGAGGTCGACCCGGACGTGCTGTACGTGGACAACGGCCAGTTCCTCACCTCGGCGGGCGCCGCGGCCGGGATGGACCTGTGCCTGCACCTCATCCGGCGCGACCACGGCTCGGCCGTGGCAGCCGACGCGGCGCGCCTGTCGGTGATGCCGCTGGAGCGGGAGGGCGGTCAGGCGCAGTTCATCGTGCACGACCAGCCTCCGGCGCCGCGGGGTTCGGTGCTGGAGCCGGTGCTGCGGTGGATGACCGATCACCTCGACCGGGACCTGACGCTGAACGACATCGCGGCGCGGGCGGGCATGAGCACGCGGTCGCTGAACCGGCGCTTCCGCGAGCAGACCGGGACGACGCCGCTGCAGTGGCTGCACCGCGAGCGCATCCGGCAGGCGCAGTACCTGCTGGAAACGACGCGGCACCCGGTGGACCGCATCGCGGGGCAGGTGGGTTTCGGTTCGCCGACCGCGTTCCGCGAGCGGTTCCGGCGGGTGGTCGGCACGAGCCCGAACGCCTACCGGGCGGCGTTCCAGCGGCGGGAGCCGGCGCAGCCGGGCGTGCCTTCGTAGCGGCGCCGGGGCTTTGGCGCACGTCAGCACAAGCGCCACCCCGCCGCGCTCCAGCGGCGGGAACGGGCCCAGCCGGGGTCGTCTCCGCGACAGCCGCTCGGGCCGGGTTTCGATTCCCGCGGCGAACCGGCTCAGGCCCGGCGAACCCTCGCAGCAGCGGCTCCACGGCCGATTCCGGTGCGTCGACTCCAGCTGACACCGACCGCGCTGCGGTCAGCAAAGGGAACCTACCCAGCGAAGCACCAAACCTTCCGGCCCCGGCGCGCCGTCGCCCTCCCACGGGCCGAACCAGCCGTCCGCTCCGGATCGGTGACGTCGGCCCGCACCTCCTCGACCGGCGCACCGATCTCCCCGCTCAGCACCAGGTCGCTCCCGTCCAGCCGTCCACCCATCCGACCGCTCCTCCCAGTGGAAAAGGGCGATCCTGACCACGCCAACGATCGAGACGGGGCCGTCCCGTCCACTCCTGGTACTGTCCGGGACATGACCCGGACCCGTCGCGCGCCCAGTGGCGCCGCCGTGCTGCGTGTCGAGCTCACGGACGCCATCGTCGAGGTCGTGATCGACGAACTCGCCGAGAAGGGCTACGCCCGCACCTCGATGGACGGCGTGGCCAGGCGGGCGGAGGTCGGGAAGAGCTCCCTGTACCGCCGGTGGCCGTCGAAGCAGGACATGGTGGCCGACGCGGTCTCCCAGCTGAGCGTCCCGCTGGTCGACATCCCCGACAGCGGCTCCCTGCGCGGCGACATCGAGCGCGCCTTCGAGATGGTCGTGCAGTGGCTCAGCGACGAGCGCCTCGGCCGGATCCTGCCCGACCTGACGGCCGAGGCGAAGCGCAACCCGGCACTGGCCAAGGCCATGACCGAGCACCTGGAGGAGCCGCGCCGCGCCAAGGCGGAACCGGTGCTGGACCGCGCGATCGCCCGGGGCGAGCTGCCGCCGGACGTCGACCGGGAACTGGCGCTCGACATCTTCGCCGCCCCGATCTACTGGCGCTACACCGTCCGCCGCACCGAGATCACGCCCGAGTTCCTGGCGACGCTGACCGATTCGACGCTGGCGTTCCTCGGCGCGCGGCCGGCGAAGAAGCGCCGCAGGTAGTTCACCGCAGCACCCGGAACGTGCTGCGGTGGAACACCACCGGCTCCGCGCCGGGGAAGTCCGTCAGCGCCGTGATTCCGAGGAGGGCGATGACGTGGTCCCCGGCGTCGACCTCGCCGGTCAGCCGGCATTCGAGCTGCAAGGCGCTGTCCTCGACCAGCACGGCGCTGCCCCGCGCCACCCACGGCACCCCGGCGAACCGGTCCCCCTCCGGCATCGCCAGGCTGCGGCAGATCCCGCCCTGCCCGGCCGACAGCACGCTGACCCCGAGCTCCGGCGCCGCCCGCAACGTCCGCCAGGTCCGCGACTCCTTCCGCACGCACACCGAAACCAGCGGCGGGTCCAGGGAAACGGCGGTGAACGTGCTCGCGGCCATGCCCACCGGTTCACCGCCGACCAGCGCGCACACCGCCCCCACCCCGCTCGGGAACTGGCCGAACGCCGCCCGCAACGTGCTCCCGTCGATCATGTCGCCACTCCTTCCAGCTCGAACGCGCCGCGGAGGAACTCGACCGCCGGGCCAACCACCTCCGGGCTGCTGAACACCGCCATCGCGTGGTCCGCGCCCGGCACGACCTCCAAAGTGGACTTTCCACCCGCGGCGAGCACCGCCTCGTGCAGCCGCCTGCTCTGCCCCAGCCCGCACCGGCGGTCGGCGTCGCCGTGGCTGATCCGGAACGGCGGCACCCGCGACGCCGCCGCCACCGCGCGGGACACCGCCGCCCCGGCCACCACGCCGGGCCGCGAAGCCAGCGGGAACCCGAAGAACTGCGACCCGACGTCGACCATGTTCCGCAGACCGGCCTCCGTCGGCTCGAAGGCGTCCTCGGTGATCGTCGAAAAATCGGTGACCGGGTAGTGCAGCACCACCGCGGACAGCCGCGCGGACACCGCCGGGTGGTCGCCGACCGGCCGTCCGATCCGGTCGGTGAGCGCGGCCAGCCCCATCAGGTACCCGCCGGCGGAACTGCCCCACCCGGCGACGCGCGCCGGGTCCAGCCCGTACCGGTGGGCGTGGACGCGGACCCACCGGATCGCGGCGAGCACGTCCTCGACCGGCTCCGGGTACCGCGCCTCGCCGGCGAGCCGGTAGTCCACCGACGCCACCGCGATCCCGTGCCGCGGCAGGCTCGCCCACGGCCCCATTTCCTTGACGCCGCCGAGGAAACTGCCGCCGTGCGCGTAGACCACCACCGGCACCGGGCCGGTCGCGCCGAGCGGGACGTGCAGGTCCAGCGTCAGCGGCCGCCAGCCGACCGGGATCGCGTACTTGACGTTCAGGTACGACTCGGCGTCGTCGAGGACCCGCACCGGCCGGACCGTCCACAAGCGAGGGTCGGCCATGTGGTGCGAGGCGGGCCGCGCGAAGGCGACGTCGGACGGGTGCGGCAGCGTCATGCCTTGCGCACCCCCGGCAGGTAGCGGCCGGCGTCGGGGATCTCGCCGCTCAGCTCGGCGGCGCCGACGAACGCGTTCTTGGCGTCGATGCTGTCGTGGCTGGCGAACGTGCGCGCGTTGCGCCAGAACCGGTCCAGCCGGTACTTGTTGGCGGTGCTGCGCGCGCCGGTGAGGTCGTGCAGGCGTGCCGTGACGTCGAGCGCCGCCGTGGTGCACACGACCTTGACCTTGAAGAACTCGGTCATCAGGGCGCGCAGGTCGGTGGTGTCGTCGGAGTTCGCCAGCTTCCGGCAGGTGTCCAGCAGGTAGGCGCGGCCGGCGGCGAGTTCCGCGGCCATCTCGCCGATCTGCCGGTGCATCAGCGGGTCCTCCATCGCGGAGGCGAACATCGGCATGCTCGCGCGGTTCAGCCCCCGCAGGTACTCCAGCATCGCCGCGTACGCGCCTTCGCCGATCCCCTGCAGCAGCAGCGCGTGGCCGGGCAGGACGAGGTCGACGAACACGACCTCCGACTCGGGCGCCGCGTAGTGCCAGCCGTCGGGCACGAACACCTCTGCGTAGGTGATGGTCTGGCTGATCGTGCCGCGCTGGCCCATGTTGTCCCAGTCGCCGTGCACCTCGACGCCGGGCGCGTCGAGCCGGATCAGCGCGTGGTGCCGGGTTGTCGCACCGTCCGGCCCGGTGAGGCGGAAGCTGACGTTCGCCAGGTCGCGGCCACCGCCGCCGCTGTTGGTGTTGAAGGTCTTCACGCCGTTGACGACCACCCCGCCGTCCGCCCGGCGGCCGGTGACCGGTCCGGTGCCGCCGGTTTCGGCGTTGGAGGCGACGATCCGGCGCCCCTCGGAGATCAGCTCGTCGGCGAGCGCCTGCTTGGTCGACGCGGGCAGCGGCGCGGACATCACCTCGCGGGCCTGCAGCGCGGTGGTCGACCAGCACTGGCCGGTCGACCCGTCGCCCGCGGTCACCTCCAGCGCCGCCTCGACCACCCGGTCCCAGCCGGCGAAGGTGCCGCCCGTCCACAGACCGCCGAACTCGACGGGGACGTTCGCGCGCTGCAGACCGGCCTCGCCGAGCAGGCGCATCGCCTCGGTGGGATCGACGCCGAGTGCGTCCACCTCGACGCCCAGCTCGGCGATGCGCGGCCGGAGCGCCCTGGCGCGCTCGACGACCTCGTCGTAGCTCGCGGGCGCCGAGGGCCAGGCGGGGATTTCGCGGAATTGCGTGGAAACGGACATGAACGCCGTCCTTCCGGGAGGAATCGAGAAATGGACGAGACGGTATCGTCTCGACCACGGTAACTCGTCCGGAGCGGACCAACAAGAGTCTGGACACGCCGGGAGCGCCCGGCGTACGCTGCTCGGACGCGACGATACCGTATCGACCATTCGCGAGCGCTGTTCCGTGGCGTGGTGGGGGGACCGCCATTCACCCCGGATGTCCAGGAGTGCTCATGAACCCAGACGGAAACCACCACCGGTTGCGACCCAACGCGGTGGGCATCTTCGACATGATCCTCATGGTGATCGCGGTGACCGCACCGCTGACCGCGGTCGCCTCGAACCTCTCGCTGAGCCTCGCGTTCGGCGCCGGCACCGGCACGGTCGGCGTGCTCGTCCTGGTGCTGGCGATCCTGCTGGTGTTCTCGGCGGGCTACGTGGCGCTGAGCCGCCAGGTGGTCAACGCGGGCGCCTACTTCGCCTACATCGGGTTCGGCCTCGGCCGTCGCATGGGCGGCGCGTCGGCGCTCGTGGCGACGCTGGCCTACAACGTCGCGGCGGCCGGGATGTCCGTGGCCGTCGGGTACTTCGGCCACGCCGGGCTGTCCGCCTACCTCGGGGTGGACGTCCCGTGGTGGGTGATCGCGCTGGTGGCGGTGGCGGCCACCTGGGTCGTCGGCTACTTCGGCGTGACGATCGCGGGCAAGGTCAACGTGTTCGTGGCCGTGACCGAGTTCGCGGTGCTGCTGGCGTTCGCGATCGCGGTGCTGGTGCGGCGGCCGGGCGGGTTCTCGTTCGACGTGCTCGCGCCGGGCACCGTGTTCGGCGGGAACTTCGGGCTCGCCGTGGTGTTCTGCATCCTGTCCTTCGCCGGGTACGAGGCCGCCGCCATCTACGGCGAGGAGGCGCGGTCGGCGCGGCGGAACGTCGGCCGGGCAACGTACTCCGCGCTGATCGTGCTGGCCGTGACGTTCGTGTTCGTCATGTGGGCGATCGCGGCGGCGTTCCCGGACGCGGCCGCGGCGGCGCAGGCCGATCCCGGCGCGCTGCTGGTCTCGGCGATCACCGCCTACCTCGGCGGGTGGGCCGGGCCGGTGCTGAGCCTGATGATCACGTTCAGCTTCTTCGCCGCGGCGCTGTCCTTCCACGCGATCGCGTCGCGGTACATGTTCTCCCTGGCGCGCGACGGGTTCCTGCCCCGGTCGCTGAGCCGGGTGCACCACCGGCGGCGGACGCCGGTGTCCGCGGGGACCGTGCAGCTGGTCGTGTGCGTGCTGGTGGTGGTGCCGTTCGCGGTGGCGGGCGCCGACCCGATCGCGACGTTCTTCCCCGCGGTCTCCGGGATCACCGCGCTGGCGATCATCTACCTGATGGCGGCGTGCTCGGCGAGCATCGTCACCGCGGCCGCGCGCGGGCGGATCAGCGGTTCCACGTGGGCGGTGCGGGTGGCGCCGTCGATCGCGTGCGTGGCGCTGGTGAGCTGCGGGGTGGTCATCGTCGCGCACTACACGGAAATCACCGGCAGCGATTCGCCCGTCATCAGCGCGCTGCCGCTGTCCCTCGTCGTCGCCGCGGTCTACGGCTGGCTCGCGGCGCGGACCCGGACCGTCACCGAGGAACCGGCTCTGGCCTGAAAGGAAGTCCGATGAGCTACACCCCCAATCCCGGCGACACGCTGGTGTTCGAGAACGACCGCGTGCGCGTGTGGTCGATGACGCTGCCGCCGCGCGGAATGTACGACTGGCACCAGCACCACCACGACCACCTGATCATCTGGCCGGACCCGGGCCGCGCGGAGGCGCAGCGCCTCGGCGACGAGGACTGGACGCTGCGGCAGACCGCGGAGGCCGGGTACGTGGCGTTCAAGACCGTCGGCAGCGGCGGACCCCTGACGCCGCACCGGATCCGCAACCTGGAGGACCACGCCGTGACGCACTACATTGTGGAGCTGATCAGCGAACCGTCACCGAGCCCCGTGGAACTGCCGTCGGAGACGAACGACCGCGGCTCGGCGGTGGACGTCCGGACGGGCGAGCCGTTCTAGGGAGGTCACGTGCGAGTCGCCCTGCGCTCAGCGTTGAGCAGCGCGACGGCTCGCTCTACCTGGGACGGATCGAGCTCTGCCGGACCGGCGGCTGCGGAACGCCTTGACCGGCTACGGCATCATGACCGGCGTGAAGCGTGGATCTTTCTTCCGGACAGCAGCGGTGGTGGCGGCGGCGCTGACCGCCTCGGCGTGTGGATCGTCCTCTTCGGACGCTCCGGCCCCGCCGGCGGCGAGCAGCAGCGCCCCGCCGCCCATCGTGGAACCCACGACGCCGCCGGCCACTTCGCTGACCGTCGGGCAGCGCGCGGTGGTCAGCTACTCCGACGGGATCGACGAGGGTCTGCTGGCGATCACCGTCACCGCGATCGAGCAGGCGGACCAGAACGAGTTCCGGACCGCGTTCGGGGACCGGGCGCAGGGGCTGACGCCGTACTGCATCCGCTACACCGTGGAGAACCTGACCGGGATCGACTTCGGCACCAAGGTCGGCCCGAAGCTGGAGGCCCTGGTCGGCGACGGGGAGACCACGGGAACGTTCATCACGGGCGACATCCCGAGCTGCGCCCCACGCCTGTCCCCCGGCGACTTCGACCACCCCGGCGCGCGGTACGAGAACGCGGACCTGGACGCGACGTCCCCGGACGCCCCGGTGGTGGCGGCCCGCTACGACGGCAACGACTACGACGGCAATCCGCTGGTGTGGCGCATGCCCTGACCCCCGGTGTGTGGTGTTGGCGCGGTGGTGGTGCACGGTGGCCGCCGGGTACCACCACCACCCCCGACGCCGCGGCCACGGTGCCGAGCGCCGCTGCCCGACGCGCCACGCCACGACCGAGCGCCGCTGCCGGACGCGCCGCTCGTGGGCGGCATCGCCGCCGGGAGGGCCGCCCGGCGGCCCTCCCGGCAAGCAGCGCCATGGCTCCGCGCCGCCGCCGCAGAGCGCGCCGCGAGCGGGTGGGACCGGCAACCAACGGTCCCACCCGTGCGGAGTCCTACCCCGCCACCGGCTCCAGCACCTTCGCGCCCGTCTTCTCGCGCAGCTCCTCCTCCGTGACGCCCGGCGCGAGGCGCACCAGGCGGAGGCCCTCCGGTGTCACGTCCAGCACCGCGAGGTCGGTGATGATCCGGTCCACCACGCCCGCGCCGGTCAGGGGCAGCGTGCACGTCTCGACGATCTTCGGGCTGCCGTCCTTCGCCACGTGGTCGGTGATCACGATGATCCGCTTGGTGCCCGCGACCAGGTCCATCGCGCCGCCCATGCCCTTCACCAGCGCGCCGGGCACGGTCCAGTTCGCCAGGTCGCCGTTGGCGGCCACCTGCAGCGCGCCGAGGATCGCGAGGTCGATGTGCCCGCCGCGGATCATGGCGAACGACGTCGCCGAGTCGAAGAAGCTCGCGCCGGGCTGGACGGTCACCGTCTGCTTGCCGGCGTTGATCAGGTCGGCGTCCTCCTCGCCCTCGAACGGGAACGGGCCGAGGCCGAGGATGCCGTTCTCGCTCTGCAGGGTCACCCGGACGCCGTCCGGGATGTGGTTGGCCACCAGCGTGGGGATGCCGATGCCGAGGTTCACGTAGTCCCCGTCGCGCAGTTCCGCCGCCGCCAGCGCGGCCATCTCGTCGCGGCTCCAGCCCATGGTCACGCCTCCGTCCCGGCGAGCGCCCGCGGGCGCACCGTGCGCTTTTCGATCTCCTTCTCCCGCGGCGTGGCGACCACCAGGCGGTCCACGAACACGCCGGGGGTGATCACCAGGTCCGGGTCGACGTAGCCGTCGAGCAGGACCTCGGTCTCCACCACGGTCACCCGGCCGCAGGTGGCGACCACCGGGTTGAAGTTGCGGGCCGCCATCCGGTACACGAGGTTGCCCTCCCGGTCGGCGGTGTGCGCGTGCACCAGCGCCAGGTCGGCGACGATGCCGCGCTCCTGCACGTAGGTCTCGCCGTCGAACTCGGCGTGCGGCTTGCCCTCGGCAACGGGCGTGCCCACGCCCGTCTTCGTGTAGAACGCCGGGATGCCGGCGCCGCCCGCGCGCATCCGCTCGGCCAGCGTGCCCTGCGGCGCGAACTCGACCTCGACCGAACCGTCCAGGTACTGCTGCGCGAACAGCTTGTTCTCCCCGACGTAGGACGCGATCACCTTGCGGACCTGCTTGTTCTCCAGCAGCAGCCCGAGGCCCTTGCCGTCCACACCCATGTTGTTCGACACGATCGTCAGGTCGCTGACCCCGGCTTCGCGGACGACCTCGATCAGGTCGTAGGGGATGCCGGACAGACCGAAGCCGCCGACCGCGATCGTCATGCCGTCGCGCAGCGCGCCTGCCATCGCGTCGGCGGCCGCGCCGAACACCTTGGACACGTGAACTCTCCTTCGAGCGTCCGTGGGATGAGCACCTGCCCGCAGTCAAGACGACCTGGGGAAACCCGGTCAAGCGCGCCTTCTGGATCTCTCGTCAGGTGAACGACTCGAGGCATGGCGTTCACTGAGTGGACGTACCATGGGGACATGCCGCCCGCCCATCTGATCGGCCGGGCCGCGCTGGTGCTTCGCGCGCTGTCCGCGGCCGGCGAGCCCGGCGCGTCGACCTCCGACGTGTCGCGGCTGACCGGGCTCGCCCGGCCGACGGTCCACCGGCTGCTGGCGGCGCTGGCCGACGAGGGGTTCGTCGACCGCGACCAGCGCAACGGCCGCTGGTACCTGGGCCCGGAGCTGTACCTGCTGGGCGAGTCGGCGGCCGCGCGCTACGACGTGACGCAGCACGCGCGGGCGAGCGTGCACCGGCTCGCGGCGGCGACCGGGGAGAGCGCGTTCTTCTCCGCCCGGCGCGGCGACGAAACGGTGTGCCTGCTGCGCGAGGACGGCGACTTCCCGATCCGGTCGTTCGTGCTGTACGAGGGCGCGCGGTTCCCACTGGGCGTGGTCTCGGCCGGGCTCGTCGTGCTGTCGCTGCTGTCCGACCGGGAGATCGACGACTACCTGGCGCGGGTCGACCTGACGGAGCGGTGGGGCGAGGCGCACGCGCCGGGGCCGCTGCGGGAACGGATCGCCGAGACGCGGGAGCGGGGGTACGCCGTCAACCCGGGCCTGGTGGTCGAGGGCAGCTGGGGCATGGCGGCGGCGGTGTTCGGCTCGTCCGGGGAGCCGGCGTGGGCGCTGACGCTGACCGGGGTGGAGTCCCGCTTCCGCGAGCCGCGGCGGGCGCAACTGGGCGCGCTGCTGCTCAAGGAGGCCCACGCCCTGACGACGACGCTGCGCGCGGACCGGCAGCGCGGCGGGCTCTGACGCGGGCGCCGGTGTCCGGGTGTCGCAGGTCGGCAGGGGCGGCCCTTGATGAGCCGCCCCCGCCGGGCCTCAGCCGCGCGTCACCGGTCCAGCGTGCGCAGCGCCCGCTGGTACAGCCGTCGCGCCTCGGTCAGGTTTCCGTGCGCCTGGTGGTCCATCCCGAGCGTCGTCAGGCCCGCCGCGGACACCTCGGGCGCGCGCCGGGCCAGGTGGCGGACCACGTACTCGGCGTCGCGGCCCGCTCCGCCCACCAGCATCGAGCTGAACGAGTGCAGGAACGGCAACCCGACGAAGTACAGGCCGGGCACCGGCGTCACGCCGCGCTCCTGCTCGGGATAGCCGTCCTCGCCGGTGACGGGCAGGTCGATCCAGCCGTAGTCGGGGCGGAAACCGGTGCACCACACCACGTTCGCGACATCGAGCACCCGCCCGTCCGCCAGCACGGGCATGCCGTCCCGGACGCCGGTCGTCTTGTCGACGACCCGCTCCACACCGGCCTTGCGCAGGTCCTCCTTCTTGACCCGGATCAGCGGCCCGCCGTGCCCGCGCACCTCCTCACGCAGCTTGCGGCCCACCGACCGGTTCACGGTCAGGACCCGCGTCGCGGCGAACCACAGCACCCGCAACGCCACCGACGCGACACGGCTTTCGAAGTAGAACGGGATCTCACCGGTGTCCGTGCCGGACAGGATCGTCGGGTGCTCGCGGGCCACCTCGTAGGCGATGTCCGCGCCGGAGTGGCTCGCGCCGACGACCAGCACCGGCCCTGGCCGCAGCTGCGAAGGGTTCCGGTACTCGCTCGAGTGCATCTGGCAGATCTCCGGGCTCAACTCGCCCGCGAAAGCCGGGACACGCGGGACGCCCCACACCCCCGAGGCGACCACCACGTTCGCGGCCTCGAACCGCTCACCGCCCGCGGTCACCACGAACTCTCCGTCCTCTTGCGACAGCCGGTCCACCCGCGTGCCGCAGCGCACCGGCAGGTCGAACCGCCGCGCGTAGGCCTCCAGGTAGTCGGCCATTTCGTCCCGCGTGGGGAAACTGCCGGGTGGCGCGGGGAACCGCATCCCGGGTAGCCCGTCGTAGCGCGCCGGGCTGAACAGCCGCAGCGAATCCCAGTGCCGCCGCCACGAGTCGCCGATCCGTTCGTGCGCGTCGAGAATCACGAACCGCCTGCCGTCGCGGGCCAGGTGGTACCCGGCCGAGAGCCCGGCCTGCCCACCGCCGATGACCACCGTGTCGAACCTCATCGTCCACCTCCTGTTTCGAGGAGACCGACGCTAGGCCGCGGCGCGCCAGGGGAACTTCGGGCGAACGACCCAATTCCCGCCGCCGGGCATGGGTAGTTCTGCCCAGTCAGCCGATCCGGTGCTGGAACGCGTACGCCGCCGCCGCGGTCCGTGAACCGACCCCGAGCTTGGCGAAGATGTTGCTGACGTGCCGCGCCACGGTCTTCTCGCTCAGCACCAGCTCCCGCGCGATACCGCGGTTGGTCGCGCCTGCGGCCAGCAACCGCAGTACCTCCGTCTCCCGCGGGCTCAGCAGCGACGCGCCGCGGCGGGCGTCGCGCACGCGGGCCAGGTCCGGTTCGGCGCCGAGCCGCGCGAACACCTCCGCGGCCGCGTCCAGCTCCACCTCGGCGGCGTCCTCGTCGCCGAGCGCGCGGCAGACCAGCCCGACGAGGCACCGGGTCCGCGCCGCCTCGTAGGGCGCGTCCAGTTCGCACCACAACCGCAACGCGGTCCGCAACGGCGGCAGCGCCGCGGACTCGTCACCCGCGGCGAGGTGCGCCGCGCCGGTCGCGCCCGACGCCAGCGCACGCAGGGCGGGCGTGTGGAACCGGCCTGCGATCGCGGTCAGCTCGGCCGCCGCCGCCCGGGCGCACTCCGGGTCGCCGTTGCCGATCGCGGCTTCCACCTGCGCGGGCAGCAGGCGGGACCGGCTGATGTCGTCCTCGGCCTCGGCCAGCGCGCGGCGCAGGGACACGTCCGCCGCGTCGGCGCGGCCCTGTGCCAGGCGGAGCAGCGCCAGGCCCGGCTGGACGTCCCACCCGCTCTCGCCGGCCCGCCGGTACGAGCGCTCGGCGTCGGCGAACTCGCCACGCAGCCGGTGGATCTCGGCGAGCTGGTAGTAGGCCATGCCCGCGACCACGTGCCCGTACCGCTGGTCCAGCCGCGCGCACGCCGTCCGCGCCTCCCGGACCGCGTCCGGCCAGTCGCCGACGAGCTGCAGCAGTTCCGAGCGGTGCACGCGGCAGATGCCGGAGTAGGCGCCGGTGAACTGCGGCATCGCGTCGCACCAGGCGTTCACCGCGGCGGTCCACTCGCGGGCGCGGCCCAGCTCGTGCACGTCGCGGCAGGCCGCGATCATGCTGCAGTACATCCACCCGGTCACCTGGGAGGAACACGCGCCCGCGGCGATGTCGAGCATCGCCTCGTCCAGCAGCGCGAGCCCCTCGTCGACGCGGCCCTGCGCGAGCCGGGCGCGGCCCTGGACCTGCACCCCGATGGTCACCAGATCCCGGTCGCCGCACCGGTTCCCCAGCTCGACGGCTTCCGCGGCGGTGGCGAACGCGGCGTCCCCGGTCTGCCGCTCGGCCTCGCCGATCAGCAGGTAGCCGCGCTGCGCGCAGTCCGGGTCGTGCGCCAGCAGCCGCGCCGCCCGCGCCATCCAGCCCTGCGCGCGGGAGAACTCGCCCTGGAACGCGCACACTTCGCGCAGCCAGAAGGCGCACCGCACGGCCCGGCCGATCGCGCCGGCGTGCACGTGCTGCTCGTAGCAGCGGCGGAACGCGTCGGCGGCCTCGTCCGGGCGGCCCAGCAACAGCGCCAGCTCGCCGAGCCGCTCCAGGTCCGGCAGCGCGAGCGGGGTTTCCCGGTCGGCGGCGGCCAGGGTGTCGCAGGCGTCGGCCCAGGCCCGCCGGTCGTAAGCCGCGCCGGCCCGTTCGAGCAGGACGCGCGTGTCCACCGGGTCATTAAACGCCCGCGATGTCCTTGTCACCAGGCCCGTCGGTCAGGCGGCCGCGCAGCTTCGCGGGCGCGACGGCGAGCCACCCGTCGGTGAGCGCTTCGCGCAGCGCGGTGCGGGACACCTTCCGCAACTGGACGAGCACCGCCGCGTAGCCGTCGAAGTGCGGGATGGTGAAGAAGGCGTCGGGATTCGCCGCGAGGACCGCTTCCTTCTCGCCGAGGTCGTCCACGCGGATCGCGAGGATCGGCCCGTCCGGCGGGATCTCGTCGCCGAACCGGCGGAGGTCGGCCTTGCTGAACGGCCGCACCCAGGCGAACGCCTTACCGGCGACAGACCACGTCTGGTGACCGTGCCGCTCCCCCTCGGTCACCTCCGGCAGCTCGGAAACCAGCCGTGCCACGTCGCCGACAGTCGCCATCGTCGAACGGTACCGCTCTCACGGCGCGCCCGGCAGCTTCCGCCGCTCGAAGCTCTCGCGCAGGGCGGCGCGGCGGGCGTGGCCGCGCTCGTACAGGCGCCCGAACACGAACGCGTCGGTCACCGAATCTCCCGTTCGCTGCCGGAGGAGCTCGCCCGCGCTCACCAGGTCGTGGTACTCACCGAGCTCGCTCTGCACCTCCTTGACCGTCCGCCGCCACGAGCGCACCCGCTTGCCCAGCAACGGTTTCGCCACATCGGCCGCGTACCGCGCCGCCTTCGCCTTCTTGCGCACCTCGTGCAGGGCGGCGTCGGGGTCGCGCGCGTCGCGCACCGCCTCCGCCGCGGCCGTCAACCGCCGGTTCGCGCGCCGGAGGGCCTTGCGCAGCTCGCGGCGCCCGGACTCGGCGGCGGTCGTCAACGGTGGGTCGGCCACCCACTCGTCGAGCGCGCCCAGCAGCCGGGCGTAGCGCTGGCCGGTCAGTTCGGCGAGCAGCGCCTGCCGGTCCCGCTCGGCTGCTTCGTCCAAATGCGACACCAGTGTGCGGCGGGCGTGCTCGGTTTCCGGCTCACGCGGGAGGTTCGCGAGCTCGGCGAGCAGGGTTTCGCGGCGGACCTCACCGTCCCGCGCCGGGGACAGCACCCGGCCGGCCCACTTGAGTTCGTCCGCCAGCGCCTTGGCCCGGTCACGCACGAAGAGGCGCCGGTAACCGCGCAACGCGCTCCGCAGCCGCCGCATCGCGACGCGCAACTGGTGCACCGCGTCGTCGTCGCCGCGCCGGACGCCCTCGTCGTGCCGCCGGATCGCCTCGACCTGGGTGCGCACGTAGGTCATGACGGTCTCCCCGGCGTTGCCCGGCTCGTCGTCGGCGGCCATGTCGGCGGCGAGCAGGCGCCGCAGCTTCGACGGCCAGTGCGCGGGCCGTACCCCGCACGCGACGAGGGCGTCGGTGAGGATGTCGAGGAGTTCCGGTTCGGCGTCGTCGAGTTCGACCTCGAGTTCGCGCCAGTGGTCCAGGTGCGCCTGGTCGCCGGCGCGCTCGCCGTGGACGTGGTCGTCGGTCAGCACGGCCAGCCGCCGCCCGTCGGCGTCGGTGAGGTCGTGGGTGAAGCGGTCGACGCGGAGGCGTGCGATCTCGACGAGGTCCGCACCACCGGTCCACTCGCGCGCGGCGTCGGCGAGTTCCGGCGGCAACTGGTCGCCCGGCGGCAGCTGGGTCTCCTCGCGGACCCCGGCGGTCGCCGGGCGCTTGAGGTGCCAGCCCGCGTCGTCCCCGCCGGTGCGGCGGCGCAGGGTCACGCCGGCGCGGGCCAGGCGGAGGTCGCGGGTGTCGTAGTAGGTGTTGTCGAGCCGGGACTCCCTCGGCGGGGCCTGCTCCGCCACCGGACCCACCCCGGCCAGCCGCGGCACCGGCCGGCCGTCGTCGAAGTCGAACTTCCGCTCCCGCTCGGTGACCGTCTTGGCGCCCATGGCGAGGAGTTCCCGGGCGACGACCGGCGAAAACCCGCGTGCGGCACCAGCGGAGCGGCCATTGGCAGGCGCCTCGCCTACCGCCGGCGGACGCCGGTGCAGGCGATCAGCTCCGCGCAGCCGGGCCGCAGGAACAAGACGAAAGCCCACACGCCGTCGGGAGCAACGACCTGCCCGAGCGCCAGCTGCTCGTTGCCGAGCTGATCGAGGGCCTCGACGGTGTCCCGCAGATCCAAGGTCTCGACGCCACGCCGCTCGGTGTTGCGCAACCGTGACCGGTAGGTACTCGCCAATCGGTAGGCGGGCACTGGACTCTCGTCCCAGACCCGGTACTCCCCGTCCCGCCGCAGAGCGAGCCGCGCGGCGCGGCAAGCCGCGGACGGCCGGTCGAGCAGCTCCGCCAGCGCTTCCCGGTCCAACCGCGCCTCCTCCCGTCGCGCCGGACGCTACCCGCCCACCGCGCGCCGTGACAGCCGGTTCAGCAGATCGCGTACACGTCCAGCAGCACGGCGTCCGGGCGGCGCAGCGCCGAGCTCACCGCGACCACGTGGTTGAGCCACGCGTGCTCCGGCGAGTCCTCGGCCGTCTCGAAGGTGATCGCGGTGCGGAAGCGGTACGTGGACGGGGCCGGGCACTGTCCGGCGAGCAACGCGGTCATCACCTCGGGCGGCCCGTGCCGCACGCCCCGGCTGGTGATCGAAACCAGCGAACCGTCGTCGGTGCGGGCGGTGTAGCGCGCCTCGACGCGCACCCAGCCGCCGGTCTGCAGGATCTGCCAGTCCGCGCCGCCGGGCAGGACGTCGGCGGACAGCCGCGGGCCGTCGACGCGGCCGCCGGTGATCGGCACGACCCGGCGGCGACCATGGGGGGGTGCCGCCCAGGTCGAGCACCTCGTCCAGCGTCACCTCCGCCCTGGCGAGGAACTCCAGACCGGGTCGCGGTGGCTCGTACGGGGTCGCCATGACCCGGCAAACTATCAGGGATTCTGATCCAGAACAGCCGTCGCGCGGAGGACGAGGTCCCGCAGGTACCGGTGCTCGGGATCGTCGTCGTACATCGGGTGCCACCACATCGCCTCGCGCAGCGGGCCGATCTCCAGCGGGCACGGCAGCGCGCGCACCCCCAGCTCGGCGGGCACCCCGGCGGCGAGCCGGCGCTGCAGCAGCGCGACGCGACCGGTGCCGCGGACCAGGCTCGGCACGGTCAGGAACGTCTCCGTCACCACCTGCACGTTCGGCTCGATGCCGAGCATCCGCATCTGCCGCGCGGCCGGAGTGGACGCCGTCGGCCCGTGGTAGGTGACCACCCACGGCATCGTCTTCAGCTGCTCGACGGTCAGCTCCTCGCCGACATCCGGGTTGTCCCGCGACACGAGGCACACCCAGTCGTCCAGGTACAGCTCGCGGTAGGGCAGGTCGGTGATGAACCCGTGCGGCATCAGCAGCAGGTCGTGGTTGACCAGGGCCTGCGCCGCCTGCTCGACCAGCGACGGGGTGTTCGCGGTCAGCCGCAACCGGGTGCCGGGCGCCTCGGCGGCGAGCAGCGCGGCGATCTCCGCCCCCAGCACCGCCACGCCGTAGTCGCTGATCAGCAGCGAGAACTCGCGCGCCGAGGACGCCGGGTCGAAGTCCGGTTCGGCGGCGAACACCCGTTCCACCCCGGAGATCGCGACGCGCACCCGTTCCTTGAGCTGCACCGCCAGCGGGGTCAGCCGGTAGGAGTTGCCGACCCGGATCAGCAGGTCGTCGCCGAAGTGCCGGCGCAGCTTGCCCAGGTGCGCGGACACCGCGGGCTGGCTCAGACCCATCCGTTCGGCCGCGCGCGTGACGCTGCGCTCCTGCAGCAGCGCGTGCAGCGCGACCAGCAGGTTCAGGTCCAGGCTCGCGAGGTTCACCAGCGCAGGCTACATCAGCCAGGCTGATACCTCCCATAACCGATTTCGTCTTCCCTGATACCGCCGCGGTGCCCGACAGTGGACTCGTCGCTCAAGGAGGAACCGACGTGATCCACGACCGCACCGATCCCGAAGGCGCGATCGCCGCCGCGGCCAAGCGGTGCTCCAACTGGGGCCGCTGGGGAGCCGGGGACGTCCTCGGCACGCTGAACTTCCTGGACGAGGCCAAGCGCCGTGAAGGCGCCGCGCTCGTCCGGCAGGGCAAGAGCTTCTCGCTCGCGCAGCGGTTCGAGGCCGACGGCCCGCAGAAGGGCTGGCGCCGCCGCACCAACCCGGTGCACACGATGCTCGACACCGGCCTGGACGCCGAACGCGGCCAGGGTTTCCCGCACGGCCTCGGCGGCGCGGACGACGTCGTGTTCATGCCGCTGCAGGCCTCGACACAGTGGGATGGGCTCGGCCACATCTTCGACCACGGCACCGCCTACAACGGCCGCCGCGCCGGCGACGTCGTGACCAGCGAGGGCGACCAGGTGACCGGCATCGAAACCACCGCGGGCCGGATCGCCGGCCGTGGCGTGCTGCTCGACGTCGGGCGCGCGATCGGCGACGACGGCGAGCTGCCGGACGGGTTCGCGATCACCGTCGAGCACCTCGAAGCCACCATCGCCGCACAGGGCGAGACCGCCCGCGTCGGCCGAGGCGACCTGCTACTGGTGCGGACCGGACGGCTCACCCGCGCCCGGCGCGAGGGCTGGGGCGACTACGCCGGCGGTGACGCGCCCGGCCTGTCCTTCACCACCGCCGATTGGCTGCACGGCACCGAGATCGCCGGGATCGCCACCGACACCTGGGGTTTCGAGGTGCGGCCCAACGAGTTCGACGTCGCGTTCCAGCCGCTGCACCAGGTCTGCATCCCGCACATCGGCCTGTTCCTCGGCGAGATGTGGGACCTCGACGCGCTCGCCGCGGACTGCGCCGCCGACGGCGTGTACGAGTTCTTCCTCGCCGCCGACCCCATCCCGGTGACCGGCGCGGTCGGCGCCCCGGTCGCACCCGTCGCCGTCAAGTAGGAGTTGCCATGCCAGCCGTGAACAACGTCCTGGTGGTCGGCAGCGGCCTCGCCGGGACCGCCACCGCGATCGGCCTCGCCGCGCACGGCGTCGCCGTCGACCTGGTCGAGCTCAAGCCCGACATCGCCGCCATCGGGTCCGGGATCACCTTGCAGGGCAACGCTTTGCGGGAGCTGCGGAACCTGGGCGTCTGGGAACGGGTGCGCGCCGAGGGGTTCGGTTTCGACAGCCTCGGCCTGCGCGCGCCCGACCCCGCGGGCACCCTGCTCGTGGAGATCCCGGACGCCCGCACGGGCGGGCCGGACCTGCCGGCCACGATGGGCATGCCGCGCCCGGCACTGGCGCGGATCCTGCTGGAGCGCGCGGCCGAAACCGGTGTGAAGACCCGCTTCGGCGTCACCGTCACCGAACTGGAGACCGACGGCAGCGTGGTGTTCTCCGACGGCTCGTCCGGGCGCTACGACCTGGTCGTCGGCGCCGACGGCATCCGCTCGTCGGTGCGCCGCATGCTCGGCGTCGAACTCGAGACCCGCGCCACCGGTATGGGCATCTGGCGCGCGTTCGGGCCGCGCCCGGCGTCCGTCAGGCGCACCGACCTGTTCTACGGCGGCCCGTGCTACATCGCCGGCTACTGCCCCACCGGGGAGAACTCGCTCTACGCCTACGTCGTCGAGGACGCGCAGGACCGCTCCGCGCTCACCCCGGACGAGCGGCTCGCCACGATGCGCGAGCTGGCTGCGGCCTACCACGGCCCGTGGGACGAGATCCGGGAGACGCTGACCGACCCCTCCCGCGTCAACTACACCTGGTTCGAGACCCACGTGCTGCCGCCGCCGTGGAACCGGGGCCGCGTCGTGCTCATCGGCGACGCCGCGCACTCCTGCCCGCCCACCCTCGCGCAGGGCGGCGCGCAGGCCCTGGAGGACGCCGCCGTCCTCACCGAACTGCTGCTCGCCGCCGACGCGCTGGACGACACGCTGTGGCAGGCCTTCACCGACCGCCGCTACGAGCGGGCCAAGGCCGTCGTCGACGCGTCCAACCAGCTCGGCCAGTGGCTCCTCGACCACGAACAGGGCGACGTGCCGGGCCTGATGGGCCGCGTCGCCGCACTCGTCACCCAGCCCGCCTGATCCAGGAGGACCCATGACCGACCGACTCATCACCCACCTGCGCCACGTCGACCTCGCGGTGCCGGACCTGGCCCGGCAGCAGGACTTCTTCACCGGAGCGTGGGGCCTGACCACCGAGCACACCGACTCCGGCATCGCGTTCCTGGCCGCCGAGGGATCGCCCGAGCAGTACGTGATCCGGCTGCGCCAGGCCGACGACAAGCGCATCGACCTGATCTCGTTCGGCGCCGCCACGCCCTCCGATGTGGACACCCTCGCCGCGCGGCTGGCGTCCTCCGGCGTGCGGCTGGTCAGCGAGCCCGGCGCCATCGACACCCCCGGCGGCGGTTACGGCTTCCGGTTCTTCGACAACGAGGGCCGCACGATCGAGATCAGCGCCGACGTCGCCGTCCGCGCCCACCGCAAGGTCGAGGAGGGCGAGTCGATCCCGGTGCGGCTGTCGCACGTCGTGATCAACTCCGCCGACCCGGAGGGCACCCGCGCGTTCTACGAGAAGCACCTCGGGTTCCGGCTCTCCGACATCCTGATGCACCCGCGGATGGGCGAGATGATGTGGTTCATGCGGGTGAACTCGTGGCACCACAGCATGGCCATCGCCCGCTGCCCGCACCCGTCGCTGCACCACGTGTCGTTCGAGATGCGCGGCCTGGACGAGTACATGCGCGGCACCGGGCGGCTGCTGCGCGCCGGGGTGGAGAAGATCTGGGGCCCCGGCCGCCACCTGGCCGGCAACAACACGTTCAGCTACTTCCTCGACCCGCACGGCAACACGATGGAGTACACCACCGAGCTGGAGCTGATCGACGAGGACACCTGGCACCCGCACCTGTACGACTTCAGCGACCCCGAGGTGTCCGACCAGTGGGGCACGGCGAACGCGATGAACGAGTTCGTGGCCCAGAAGTCGTTCAACGACCCGGACAAGGGCCTGTTCGTCGCCCCGCCGGTGTGAGGAGGTCCTGATGCGTTTCGCCACCTACTCGCTGGACGGCGAGGTGCGGGCCGGTGTCGTCGCAGGCGACGGCATCCACCCGCTGCCGCCGGACGTGACGGTGCTCGGCCTGGTGCGGTCCGGGCTGCCGGCCGCGCTGGAGACCGGTTCGAGGGTCCTGAGTGGACCGTCCGTGCCGCTGGATCGCGTGCGGTTGCTGCCGCCGTTGGAACCGCCGACGGTCCGGGACTTCGTCGCGTTCGAGGAGCACGTGGAGGGTGTGGTCGCGAGCGTCTCCGACGGGGCCGGGGTCGTGCCGGAGTGGTACGAGGCGCCCACGTTCTACTTCACCAACCCGTACGCGCTGCTCGGCGCGTTCGACGACGTGCCGGTGCCGCCGGGCGCGCGGCTGTTCGACTTCGAGCTGGAGGTCGCGGCCGTGGTCGGGCGCGACGGGTCGTCGCTGGCGCCGGACGAGGTGGAGATCTTCGGCTACACGGTGCTGAACGACTGGTCGGCCCGTGACCTGCAGCGGCGCGAGATGAGGGTGCAGCTCGGCCCGGCGAAGGGCAAGGACTCGGCGACGACGCTCGGGCCGTGGCTGGTCACGGCCGACGAGCTGGAGTCCTATCGCGACGGTGACGGGTTCCTGGAGCTCGACCTGAGGGTGTCGGTGAACGGCACGGAGATCGGCCAGGACCTGCTGTCCAACATGGGCTGGCCGTTCGAGGAGCTGGTCTCCTACGCTTCACGCGGCACCTGGGTCCGGGCCGGGGACGTGCTGGGCTCCGGGACCTGCGGCAACGGCGGCTGCCTCGCCGAGCTGTGGGGCCGCGGCCGGGAGCTGCCGCCGCTGGCGCCGGGCGACGTCGTGGAGATGACCGTCGAGGGCATCGGGACGATCCGGAACACCGTCGTCGCCGGGGTGGAGCTGCCCCCGGTGCGGGCCGCGCGGCCCCGCCCGCGGAAGCGCAAGCGATGAGAGTCGCCGGCAAGGTCGTCGTCGTGACCGGCGCCGGGCAGGGGCAGGGCGCGGCGGAGGCGCGGCTGCTCGCCGAGGAGGGTGCCCGCGTGATCGGCGTCGACCTGGGCGCCTCGCCGGTGGAGCCGTTGCCCGGGGTCGAGTACCTGCAGCTCGACGTCACCGACTCGGCGGGCTGGGCCGCGCTGGCGTCCCGGCTGGATCGGGTGGACGGGCTGGTCGCGAACGCCGGGGTCACCTGGCGGGCGCGGCTGGACGAGGTCGACCCGGCCGACCTGGCGCGCGTGCACGACGTGAACGTCGGCGGGGTGGTGCGGGCGATCCAGGCCGTGCTGCCGCTGATGCCCACGGGCGGGTCGATCGTGACGGTCGGGTCGGTGGCGGCGCTGACCGGGCACTACCCGGTGGCGTACACGGCGAGCAAGTGGTCGTTGCGCGGGCTGACGCGGGCGGCGTGCCTGGAGCTGGGCGCGCGCGGGATTCGGGTCAACGCGGTGCACCCCGGCTACATCGAGACACCGATGACCGCGTCCGCCGCGGCGGCCTTCCGGGACGCGAACATCGCCGAAACCCCGCTGGGGCGCACCGGAACCGTCGACGAGGTCGCGCCGCTGGTGGTGTTCCTGCTCTCGGACGAGGCGTCGTTCATCACGGGCGCGGAGATCCCGGTCGACGGCGGCCTCACCGCGCACGGTGGCGTGAAATCGATCAGTGACAGACTTCTGAAGGGTATCTGATGTTCGAGTACTTCCCCGGCAACTACGTCTGGAACCTGGGCGTCGTGGCGACGCTGAACAGCGGCGGGCTGATCGACGAGGTCGACCGCGCGTGCCGCCCGATCAAGGAGGCCGCGCAGCGCGGTGAGGACGCCGGGACGGCCGACTTCCTGACGGCGTGGACCGCGCTGACCGACCAGCTCGTGGGGCAGGCGGAGGAAGCGGAGGCGGCGGGGCACACCCGCACCGCGCGGCAGCTGTACGCGCGGGCGACGAACTACCTGTGCCAGGCCGAGCGGATGCAGAGCGCCTCGGCGCCGGGACGGCTGGACACCTACCGGCGGGTGCTTTCGTTGCAGGAGAAAGCGTTTGCGCCGGGGGTGTCGCGGGTCGAGATCCCGTACGAGGGCACGACGCTGCCCGCGTACTTCAGCGCGGCGCCGGTCGACGGTCCGGCGCCGGTGATGATCATGTGGAACGGGCTGGACTCGACCAAGGAGCACATGTACTCCTCCGGGCACTGGGAGGAGCTGGCGGCGCGCGGGATCTCGTGCCTGATGGTGGACTGCCCCGGTTCCGGCGAGGCGTTGCGGCTGCAGGGCCTGACGGCGCGCGTGGACACCGAGGCGTGGGCGTCGGCGTGCGTGGACTACCTGGCCGGGAGGTCCGATGTGGACTCTTCGCGGATCGGCCTGGTGGGCTGGTCGCTGGGCGGCTACTACGCGCCCCGCGCCGCCGCCTTCGAGAAGCGGCTCGCGCTGGTGGTGGCGTGGGGCGCGAACCACGACTGGGGAGCCGTCCAGCGGCGGCGGCTGGAGCGCGAGGGTGAGCGGCCGGTGCCGCACTACTGGGAGCACGTGCTGTGGGTGTGGGGCCACGACGACCTGACGGAGTTCATCGACTTCGCGGACGCCGTCAACCTGGACGGCGTGGTGGAGAAGATCGACGTCCCGTTCCTCATCTGCCACGGCGAGAACGACCGGCAGATCCCGCTGGCGTATGCGCACCGGTCGTACGAGCAGGCCACCGCCAGCCCCCGGCGCGACCTGCGGATCTTCAGCGCCGCCGAGGGCGCGACGGAGCACATCGGGCTGGACCACCTGCCCCACGTGAGCAGCTACGTGGCCGACTGGGTGGCGGACGTGTTCGAGGGTCGCTGACCGAATGGTGGTGTCCCCGCCTCAGGGCGGGGACCCCCCCCCACCGCAAAGGGGCCCCCGGGGGGGCCCCCCCCGCCCG